>JAQGMQ010000502.1 GCA_028292305.1 Rhodoferax sp. | reverse complement strand
GCGATGGACGCGCGTTGTGGGAACAGCTGATGCTCGAAGGTTTCCAGGCCGGCCTCGCCTGGATCACGGTGCTGCGCAAGCGCGAAGCGTTCCGCGCGGGCTTTGCGGGCTTCGACCCGGTGGAGGTAGCCGCCTTCGGTGAGGCCGACGTCCTGCGGCTGCTCGACAACCCGGGCATCATCCGCTCGCGCGCCAAGATCGAGGCAACGATTCAAGGCGCCCGCATCTACTGCGACATGGCGGCACGTGGCGAAGACTTCAGCGCCTATTGCTGGTCATTCACCGGTGACAAGGTCATCGACGGCGATGGGCACTCGGCGCCTGCCACCACGCCGTTGTCGATAGAGGTCTCGAAGGCGCTGAAGCAGCGCGGTTTCAAGTTCGTCGGGCCGACCATCGTCTACGCCTGGATGCAGGCCGGGGGCATGGTGAACGACCACGCCGCTTCCTGTTTCATGCGGCGTTGATGCGCCGGCTCATGCCACCAGTCCCGCGATGAAGTCCAGCAGCGCCCGCGTCTTGGCCGGCACATGGTGCCGCGACGGGTGGTAGGCATACAGCGGAAATTTTTCATCAGGCCAATCCGGGAACAACCGCACCAGTTTTTTCTGCGCGATCAGATCGTCCGCGGCCAGCGCGAACATCTGGGCCACGCCGATGCCGGCCAGGCACAGGCTCTGGTAGGTGCCAGCTTCGTTGACCGTCAGCTGGCCATGGGTCTCGACCACGATCTTCTTGCGGCCGCGGTGGAATTCCCACGGGAAGGGCCGGGCGGTGGTGGGGTCGCGGAACTGGAGGCAGCGGTGCGCCGGGTCGGCCAGCGCACGCGGGTCAGTGGGATGGCCATGGCGCTTCAGATAGGCTGGCGTGGCCACTGTCACGATGCGCGTGTCGAGCAGCTTGCGTGCGACCAGCGAAGACGGCGGCGGGTGGCCGAAGCGGACCGCCAGGTCGAAGCCTTCGCCGACCATGTCGCCGAGTGCGTCGCGCGTCACCAGCTCCAGCGCCAGTGCAGGATGGCTGTCGAGCCAGGCGCCCAGCTTCGTCCCCAAATTGAGGTATGAAAACAGCGCGTCCACGTTCACTCTGAGCCGCCCGCGCACGGCCACGGCACCGTGGCGCGCGGCGTCGGTGGCCTCGTCCAGCGCAGCCAGCAGCGGCATGACCTGGTCGTAGTAGCGGCGGCCTTCTTCGGTCAGGCGCACGGCGCGCGTGGTGCGCTCGAAGATGCGGATGCCGAGCCGTGCTTCGAGCCGGGCCACGGCGCGGCTCACACCCGGCTGCGACATGTCCAGCGCCTCGGCCGCGCCGCCGAAACTGCGCGCGTCGACCACCGCGGCCATCACGTCCACGCCTTCGAGCAAGGCGACGCGGC
This sequence comes from Rhodoferax sp., assembly GCA_028292305.1. Taxonomy (GTDB): domain Bacteria; phylum Pseudomonadota; class Gammaproteobacteria; order Burkholderiales; family Burkholderiaceae_C; genus Rhodoferax_B. Next base: position 10,760 of record JAQGMQ010000502.1, on the reverse strand, counting down.
TGGCGCGTTTGGCTGGTTTTTCGGTCATGGCCGAGTATGGCAAATCGGCGGGCGGCGCCGGCCTGTACGCATCAAATCATCAACTGTGGAAATGCAACTCATGCGTGGCGCAAATGCGAAATTGTCAAAAGTAACAGGTTGTTTGAAAGTGGGTGCTCTCGGTAATATCAATTGCCACTTAGAAACATTCCGCGCGCCATTCAATGGGCGCGGTTCACCACCAAACGGGAGGAAATTCATGAACAGATTTTTGCTTGGGCTGACCCGCTTTATGGGTCTTGGCAGTCTTGTGTTTGCCGCATCCGCGCTATCGCCCGCCCTGGCCGCGCAGCCCAGCTACCAGGCCATGGTGGTGTTCGGCGACAGCCTGTCGGACACCGGCAACGACTTCGCCGCCACCACGGCGCAGCAGATGGTGCCGGCCATTCCGCCGTCGGTGGGGCAATACGCCACGTATTGGAAAGGCCGCTTTTCCAACGGGCCGGTGGCGGTCGAATACCTGTGGCGATTGGTGGCGCGCAAGAACAACGCCGAGGTCACGCCCTTCATCGTCGACCCCGCCATCGACAAGAAGGGCGCCGTCAATTTCGCCTTTGGCGGGGCCGGCTCTGGCGTGCGGAACCTCACGCCCAACGGCTTCCCGGTGCCGGGCCTGCTGGGCCAGGTGGGCCTGTACACCCAGGCACTCGCCGGTCGCAAGTCGAATGCGAACGCGCTGTATGTGGTCTGGTCGGGCGCCAACGACTACCTGCAGGATCTGGAATACGACCCGACCAAGATCGTCGGCAACGTCGAAGCGGCCATCGGTGGGCTCTACGCCAGCGGCGCGCGTGACTTCATGGTGCCCAACCTGCCCGACCTCGGCAACACGCCGTTGATCAAGGTGCGGGGCACCGCCGCGGCCACGGCCTTCACCGGCTTCGCCAAGGCCCACAACGCCCTGCTGGCGACACGTCTCACCGCGCTCTCCAAGACCCTTCCCGGCAGCAAGTTCGTGCGGGTCGACGTGTTTGCGCTGGGCCAGGCACTGATCAACAGCGGGGTGATCAATGACGACGTGCCGGCCATCAAATTCCTCTCGCCCACGTCGGGCGCCGAGCAATGCCTGTTCGTCAACCCGGCCGCCTGTGTCGACGTGGACGACCTGCGTTTTCTGGCCCCGTTTCTCTACTGGGATGTGCTGCACCCGACCACGCAGGTGCACGGCGTGATCGGCACGGCCATGTACCTCGCGTTGCTGAAAAAATAGCGCGAAGGCCAGTCGTTGATTCATGCCACCCGCGCATGAAGCCTATGACTTTCATGCCATCGCTATTCGGTAGGCCCAGGCCGAGAATTCCTTCCACGACGGCGCACGGTGCGCCGGCACCTTGGAAGGCATGTCATGTTTGCGATCACGGGAATCACGGGGAAAGTCGGCGGTCAGCTGGCGAATGAGTTGCTGTTGCAGGGGCACAAGCTGCGCGCGGTGTTGCGCGACGCGGCCAAGGCGCCGGCCTGGTCGGCACGCGGCTGCGAGGTGGCGCTGGCCGCCATGGACGATGCCGAGGCCCTGACCGCGGCCTTCACCGGCGCCGAGGCGGTGTTCGTGCTGCTGCCGTCCAATTTCGACCCCTTGCCCGGCTTCACCGAAGTGGCCCGGTTACGCACGGCGCTGGTGCAGGCATTGCGCGCCGCCGCCGTGCCGCGGGTGGTGTTCCTGTCGACCGTGGGGGCACAGGCCACCCCCGAAAATTTGCTGACCCAGCTGCAGAGCGTGGAGCAAGCCTTCGCCACATTGCCGATGCCCGTCGCCTTTTTGCGCGCCGCCTGGTTCATGGAAAACGCCGCCTTCGACATCGACGGCGCGCGGCGCGACGGCCTGATCTCGAGCTTCCTGCAACCGGCGCACAAGGCCATCCCGATGGTGGCCACGGCCGACATCGCCCGCGTCGCCGCAGAGCTGCTGCAAGAGGAATGGACCGGCGTGCGCATTGTCGAACTCGAAGGTCCGGCGCTGGTGTCGCCCGACACGCTGGCGGCCACGCTGGCCCAGGTGCTGCAACGCGACGTGGTGGTCCAGGCCGTGCCGCGTGCCGGGTGGGAGGCGCTGTTTCGCGCGCAAGGCATGGCCCACCCGGGGCCGCGCATGCGCATGCTCGACGGCTTCAACGAGGGCTGGATCCGCTTCGAAGGGGCGACGCGCAAGGGCACGACAACACTCGAGACGGTGCTGCAGAACCTGGCCAGCCTGCCATCTTGAACCGCTGAAGATTCAACACGCGGCCACGGTCCACCAGGCCGGCAACAGGCGCCTGACTTCGGCCCGCGCGAAGCGCTGGTCCATCAGCAGCAGCACGCCCTGGTCGGCCGGTGTGCGGATCACGCGGCCGGCGGCCTGCACCACCTTCTGCAGGCCGGGGTAGAGGTAGGCGTAGTCGTAGCCATTGTCAAAAACCGCGTCCATCCGCTGGCGCATCTGCTCGTTCACGGGGTTGACCTGCGGCAGGCCCAGCGTGGCGATGAAGGCGCCGATCAGACGGTCGCCGGGCAGGTCGATGCCTTCGGCGAACGCGCCGCCCAGCACCGCGAAGCCGATGCCCTGGCCACCCGGCACGAAGCGGGCCAGGAACGCGGTCTGTTCGGCCTCGGCCATGCGACGCGCCTGCTGCCACACCACCACCTCGGGCGCGTGCCGGCTAAATGCTTCGGCCGCCTGTTGCAGGTAGTCGTAGCTGCTGAAGAACGCCAGGTAGTGGCCGGGTGCTTCGGCGTATTGCCGCGCCATCAGCTCGGCGATGGGCTGCAGCGACGCGGCGCGGTCGGCAAAACGCGTGGAGACGCGCCGCGCCACCTGCACCGACAACTGGGCCGCGGCAAACGGCGCGGGCACGTCGACCCAGGCGGTGTCGGCGGGCAGGCCCAGCGTGTCCTGGTAGAACTGGCGCGGGCTCAGCGTGGCCGAGAACAAGGTGGCCGCATGCGCGGCGGCCAGCCGCGGCGCAATGAACGGTGCGGGCACCACGTTGCGCACACACAGCACGGTGGCCGCGGTCGCCGGGCGGTCCGTGTGTTTGCTGATGTCGAACAGTGAATGTGCGTCCAGCAACTCGGCCAGGCGCACGAAATGCTGCGCGTCGAACTGGAACCGCAACAAGCCGGCATCGGCGTCGGCGGGGTTTTCGGCCAGGTGGTCGCCGATGGCTGACGCGGCCGACTGCAGCGCGTTCACGAATTTCTGCGGCACGCTGTCAGCTGCCACATAGGCCTCGGTCTGTGCCTGGTGCAGCGCCTGCCAGTGCCGCTGCAGCCGGTCCAGCGGCTTCCTCAGGGCCGGCGGCGCGCTGTGCCGCAGCCGGCGCAGGTCGGCCTGTTCGAGCGTGGCGCTGTACATCTTGCGGGCGCGCTCCAGCAGGTTGTGCGCCTCGTCGACGAGCAGGCTCACCCGCCACTGGTTGGCAGAGGCCAGGCCGTGCAGCAGGGCGGTGGTGTCGAAATAGTAGTTGTAGTCGCCCACCACCACGTCGCTCCAGCGGGCGAGTTCCTGGCCCAGGTAATACGGGCAGACCCGGTGCGCCAGCGCCGTGTCACGCAGCGTTGACTTGTCCATGAAGCGCTGGCCGATGGCGGCGGCGCGCGCGGCCGGCAGGCGGTCGTAGAAGCCGCGGGCCAGCGGACAGGAGTCGCCGTGGCAGGCTTTGTCGGGGTGTTCGCAGGCCTTGTCGCGTGCGACCAGCTCAAGCACGCGCAGAGGCGTGTCGGCGCCCAAACTGACCAGGGCGTCCAGCGCCAGCTGTCGCCCCGAAGTCTTGGCTGTGAGGAACAGAATTTTGTCCAGCGCCTGGCCCGGCGCGGCCTTCAGCAGCGGGAACAGCGTGCCCACGGTTTTGCCGATCCCGGTGGGCGCCTGCGCCATCAGGCAGCGGCCCGCGCGGTTGGCCTGGTAGACGGCCTTGGCCAGTTCGCGTTGGCCGGTGCGAAACGCCGGGTGGGGAAATGCGAGCGCCGTCAAGGCCGCATCCCGCGCGGCGCGGTGGGCCAGCTCCTGCGCGGCCCAGTCCAGGAAGCAGTCGCATTGGGCTTCGAAATGCTGGCGCAGCGCGTCGGCCGTGGCCAGCTCGGTGAGCGCCGTTTCCTGTTGGCTGGCGATGTCGAAGTACACCAGCGCCAGCGTGATGTCCGACAGCCCGCGCGCTTCACACAGCAGCCAGCCGTACAGCCGCAGCTGCGCCCAGTGCAGCGCGCGGTGGTTGGCGGGCTGGCGCGCCAGATCGCCGCGGTGCGTCTTGATTTCTTCGAGCTGGTTCCGGGCGGGGTCGAAACCATCCGCACGGCCGCGCACCTGCAGGTGGCGGTGGCGGCCGGCCAGCGTGATCTCGGCCTGGTAGTCGGCAGCTCGGCGTTTGGTGACCACGCCGTGCCCGGCAATGCCTTCCTGCGCGGTGGGGCTGGGCGTGAAGCGCAGATCGAGATCGCCGCGCTTGGCGGTGAACTCGCACAGTGCGCGCACGGCGATGGTGAAGAAAGGGCTCACTCCCAAGTCGCTCACGTCGGTTGGCTCCGCGCCTTTTGCAGGGGGCGGCGCCTGCGGCTTGACGAAGCCAGAGCCTCGGCGCTGCGGCAACGGGAGAACGGGGGGCGTGCGGGTGGTCGCCGTTCCGGGACGATAAGCACTGGGGCCTTCATGGTTTCAAAGTAGTATAAATGACTGAAATACTATTAAAGTAGTTTCTAGATTGACGAAATCATGATAACAAAGTATGCTATTTTTAATGAATACTACTTTATTGCCATGAAGTCTATTGCAGAGGTCGCGGCCACGCTGCGCCATCAACTCAAGTCGCTGCATCTTACGCAGGCCGCACTGCGCTCGGCGGCCGGGCTCTCCGCGCGCACGCTCACGCTGCTGCTCAGCGGCGGCCATGATTTCAAGTTGTCGACGCTGCTGGCCGTGGCCGACAGGCTGGGGCTCGAGGTGGTGCTGGTACCCAAGGGCTCGGCCGCCGGGCTGGGTCTGCTGGCCGAGCCGCCCACCGCCGCCGTGCCGTCGCTGATCGACCTGGCGCAGCGTGGCCTGGCGGGCGATGGGCAAAGGGCGGGGACAGTCTTCACGGCACGGGGCCCCAGGCCATGAACGTTCAGGCGCTCGACATCTTTCTGGGCGCCGCGCGCATCGGCGTGTTGTTCCGTTATGCGATGCCTGGCGCGCCCGTGATCACACGCTTCGTGGCCGATGAAAGCTTCGCGCGCCTGGCGCTCCAGCCGCTCATGAGCGCGGCCTTCCTGGCCCCCACGCCCGAGCTGCAGCGCCAGTTGTGGCTGGACATCCAGTCGCCGCGCTTCAATGGCCGGTATTCGACGCAGGGCGGCTGGCTGCTGCCGGCCTGGTTCCAGAACCTGCTGCCCGAAGGTGTGTTTCGCGACCACGTGGCCACGCGCCGCGGCTGCGACCCAAACGACCACTTCGAGATGCTGGCCGCCTGCGGGCTCGACCTGCCGGGCAACGTCTCGGCCCGGCCCGCGCACCTCGACCGCGAAGGCCTGGCGCATCTGGTCACGCAGGACAACGACGCGCTCGAGATGTCGGTCACCGCCGAGCCGATGGAGGAGGGCGTTTCGGTCTCGGGCATTCAGCCCAAGCTGGCCGTGCTCAAACAGGGCGACCGCTACGTAGGCCGCACCAAATCCCACGACACCCACATCATCGCCAAGCTGCCGGTGGTGGGCCGGCCGCGCCTGCCCGAGCTCGAGCACCTTTCGCTCGCACTTGCCGCTGCGGCAGGGGTGAACGTGTGCGAGACCAGCCTGCAGCCGTTGACCCGGCTTGCCGCCGAACACGGCTACGACCTGGAAGACGCCGATGGGCAGATCAATTCCAGCAACTTCCTCGCGGTGGTGCGCTTCGACCGCCTGCCCGGCGGACGCGTCCACTGCGAAGACTTCGCCCAGGTGCTGAACGTCATGCCCGAAGAGAAATACAGCGGCGGCAGCTATCTTTCAGTGGCGGCGGCGATGATGGCGCTGCCATCGCTGGGCGAGCCGGCGGTGCACGAGCTGCTGCGCAGGCTGGCCGTGAACGAGCTGCTGGGCAACCCCGATATGCACCTGAAGAATATCGGCCTGATCTACCCCGATGGCGTCACGCCCGCCTTGTCACCGGCCTATGACATCGTCGGCTACAGCGCCTTCAGCAAGATCTCGGGCCACGCGCTGCGCATCCTGCCGCCCGCACTCGAGGCCGAAGCCCAAAACGCCGCGGCACGGCGTGCCGGACCCGCATCGCCGGCCGACGGCAAACCGCGGCTGGGCCCTTATGTGTTGCGCATGTTCTGCGACAAGCTCGGCATTCCCGAAAAGCCCGCCACCGCCGCCGTGCGCCACTGCGTGGCCGCGGCCGCGCGCACCTGGCCGGCGCTGGTGGCGCAGTCACTGTTGTCCGAGCCGCAAAAGGTGCGGTTGCTGGCGCATTTTCACGCCCACCCGTGGATGGCCCAGAAGGCCGTGAAAAGCCAACACAGCGGCTGAATCAGCGCACCGGGCCGAAGCCGAAGAAGGCTTTCTTCTTTGACGTCGGTTCAGCCTCGGCTTCGGTCGCTTCGTCTTCCGCTTCGTCTCCTGCGTCCTCTTGCCCGGCATCCGCCGCGGCCGCCTTGCCACGTTTGTCGGCTTTGGTTGACTTGCTGGATTTGGAGGGTGCTTCCACCTCCGGTTCGCCCCGCGGCCCGAGGTTCACGTCGTCCACCATCTCCTGCAACGCTGCCAGGCCACCGGCCATGGCCTCCTGGTAGGAGCCGACCGGTTTGCCCGCGCGTTGCAGCATGTCCCAATGCGCACCGCCATCGGCCGATTCGTTCAGCACCCAGGCAAAACGTTTCGGACGCGGCTCTTCGACATAGACGGCGATGTGGCGCAGCGGCAGAGGTGTCATGGCCCCGAGCCTAGCGCGCGGCACGGCGGCGGGTTGTCAACGCCCGCCTACTTTGCGTGTGCTGCGGAACCTACAGGCGAGGGCAGGCACAGCGAGAAGAATCGGGGACGACGTTGTCCATCCAAACCCTCAAGGAACACCCATGGCCACTGGCAGCCGCGTACTCTGGAAAGGCGCCATCACCTTCGGGCTGGTGCATATCCCCGTGGGGCTGCACACTGCCAGCTCCGAGCAGGGCATCGATTTCGACTGGCTCGACAAGCGCAGCATGGACCCGGTGGGCTACAAGCGCATCAACAAGAAGACCGGCAAGGAAATCGACAAGGACAACATCGTCAAGGGCATCGAATACGAAGACGGCCACTACGTCATCATCTCGCCCGAAGAGATTGCCGCCGCCTACCCGCGCACCACGCAGACCATCGACATCCAGCGCTTCATCGACGCGGGCGACATCCCCTTCGTCTACCTGGAACGGCCGTATTACGTGGCGCCGATCAACAAGGGCCAGAAGGTGTACGCGCTGCTGCGCGAAGCGCTGGTCAAGACCGGCAAGATCGGCCTGGCCAAGGTGGTGATCGCCACCAAGCAGCACCTGGCCGCGCTGGTGCCTTCGGGCCCGGCGCTGGTGCTGAACCTGCTGCGTTGGGGCGACGAAGTGAAGTCGCTAGACAACCTGGACCTGCCCGCCGCGGGCGACAAGGCGCCGGGCTTCAGCGCCGCCGAGATGAAGATGGCCACCCAGCTCATCAACGAGATGTCGGGCGAATGGAACCCCGACGACTTCAAGGACGAGTTCAAGCACGAGGTCATGAAACTCGTCGACAAGAAGGTCAAGGCCGGCAAGACCGAAACGGTGGTACAGCCCGAGGAGGACGCACCGGCCGGTGCCGAGATCATCGACCTGAGCGAGTTGCTGGCGCGCAGCCTGAAGGGCGGCAAGAAGCCTGTTGCGCAGCCTGCAGCCAAGTCGGCGCCGAAGAAGGCCACGGCCAAGGCGCCGGCCAAAAAAGCCACGCCGCAGCGCAAGGCGGCCTGACGCATTCCGGGGTACTGCCATGGACGATCTGCTCGCCCGCTACAAGGCCAAGCGCAATTTTGCCGTCACCTCCGAGCCCGCGGAAGGTGGCGATTCGCAAGAAGGCGTGCTGGCCTTCGTCATCCAGAAACACTGGGCCTCGCGCCTGCATTACGACTTCCGGCTGGAACTCGATGGCGCGATGAAAAGCTGGGCCGTGCCCAAGGGGCCGAGCTACGACCCGAAGGACAAACGCATGGCGGTGCAGGTCGAAGACCACCCCATCGCCTACAACCAGTTCGAGGGCGAAATACCGGCGGGCCAGTACGGCGCGGGCAAGGTCATCATCTGGGACGAGGGCACCTGGACACCGATCGGCGACCTGGCCCAGGGTTATGCCGAGGGCAACCTCAAGTTCGAAATGCACGGCCGCAAGATCCGCGGCAAGTGGGCGTTGATCCGCATGAAAGGCCGCGCCGGCGAGAAGCAGCCGCCCTGGCTGCTGATCAAGGAGAAGGACGCCTTCGCCAAGCCGGCCGATGAATTCAGCGTGGTCGACGAGTTCCCCGACAGCGTGGTGCCGCTGCGCGAGAAAGCCGGCAAAACGCCGGCCAAGAAAACCAAGGCGGCCGCAAAGAAGACGGCCACGAAAGCCAAGCCCGAGCTGCCCGGCGAAAAGGCCGATATGCCAGCCACGCTGCAGCCTCAGCTGGCCACGCTGGTCGACGGTGTGCCCGGTGAGCCCTCGGAATGGTTGTTCGAGATCAAGTTCGACGGCTACCGCCTGCTGACCCGGGTCGATGGCAAGAACGTGCAGCTGTTCACCCGCAACGGCCACGACTGGACCCACAAGCTGCCGCACCTGGCCACGGCCATCAGCCAGCTGAAGCTGAAATCGGGCTGGCTGGACGGCGAAATCGTGGTGATGAACGAGCGCGGCGTGCCGGACTTTCAGCGGCTGCAAAACGCGTTCGACAGCAGCCGCACCGCCAACATCGTCTACTACCTGTTCGACGCGCCGTATCTCGAGGGCCGCGACCTGAGGCAGGAGCCGCTGGTGGCGCGACGCGAGCTTTTGAAGATGCTGCTCGACGACAAGACGCCGGAGGTGCTGCGCTTCAGCGAAACTTTTGACGTGAAGCCGCAGGATCTGGTGGCCTCCGCCTGCCGCATGGGGCTAGAGGGCGTGATCGGCAAAAAGAAAGACGCGACGTATGCGAACCGCCGTGCCGACACCTGGATCAAGCTCAAGTGCAGCCAGCGGCAGGAATTCGTGATCGGCGGCTACACCGATCCGCAAGGTTCGCGCACGGGACTTGGCTCGCTGTTGCTGGGTGTACACGATGAGGTGGGCCAGCTCATCTATGCGGGCAACGTGGGCACGGGCTTCAACGTAAAGACGCTGGGCGAAGTGAAGAAGAAGCTCGATGCGGTAGCGGCCGATAAGAGTCCGTTCTCCGCCAAGACCGACCTCGACCGCAAGGCGCACTGGGTCAAGCCCCAGCTGCTGGCCGAGGTCTCGTTCGGCGAATGGACCGGCACCGGCCGCATCCGCCATTCGGTGTTCCACGGCCTGCGCACCGACAAGCCGGCCAAAGCCATCGTGCGCGAAGAACCGGCGCACGTGCGCGAAGCCGCCGCAAAAACCAGCAAGGCGGCAAAGGCGCTGCAGACAGCGTCCGCCCGCAAGTCAACAGCCGTTGAAAAAGAAACGCCACTGGCGTCGAAGCTGCACGTCACCCACCCCGAGCGCGTGATCGACCCGTCGACCGGGCTGACCAAGCTGGACGTGGTGCGTTTCTACGCGCTGGTCGCGCCGCTGCTGCTGCACCACCTGAAAGGCCGACCGGTGTCGCTGGTGCGTGCACCATCGGGCATCCAGGGTGAGCTGTTCTTCCAGAAACACATCGAGGGCAAGATGCCGGGCGTGAAGTCGCTGGCGCAGGCACTTGACCCCGACCACCCGCCGCTGCTTGAAGTGCCTAGCCTGCAGGCGGTGTTGTCGGCGGCGCAGATGAACGTGGTCGAGTTCCACACCTGGAACGCCATCAAGACCGCCATCGACCAGCCCGACCGCATGACCTTCGACATGGACCCGGGTGAGGGCGTGCCCTGGAAGACCATGCAGAAGGCCACGCACCTGGTGCAGGAGATGCTGGCCCAGCTGAACATGGACGCTTTCGTCAAGACCAGTGGCGGCAAAGGCCTGCACGTGGTGGTGCCCGTGAAGAAGCAACACGACTGGGACACGGTGAAGGCCTTCTCGCAGGCCATCGTGCAGCACCTGGCGCGCACGCTGCCGCAGATCTTCGTGGCCAAGAGCGGCCCGAAGAACCGCGTCGGCAAAATTTTTGTGGACTACCTGCGCAACGGCTTCGGTGCCACCACGGCCTCGGCGTGGTCGGCGCGGGCGCGGCCCGGCCTGGGGGTTTCGGTGCCCATCGCCTGGGACGAGGTCGACCAGATCGGCAGCGGTGCGCACTGGACCATTGCCAACATCCACACCCGGCTCGACCAGGGCGATGCACCGTGGGACGCGTACGCGCCGCAAAGCCTCGCCAAAGGCATGAAGCTGCTCGACTTCGACCCGGCGGGCGCCAAGACTTCATGACCGGTCACGCCATGCCATCGCGCGGCCCGCTGTGCGCGTAGCCACGTTCAACATCAACGGCGTGCGCAGCCGCATGCCCGTGCTGAAGGCCTGGCTCGACGTGACCGCGCCCGACGTCGTGTGCCTGCAGGAGCTCAAGTGCACCACCATGCAATTCCCGCGCGAAGAGTTGCGGGCGATGGGTTACGAGGCGCTGGTGTTCGGCCAGAAAAGCTGGAACGGCG
>JAQGMQ010000424.1 GCA_028292305.1 Rhodoferax sp. | reverse complement strand
ACCACCCGTCCGCAGTCCCGCTTCTGGGCCGACCTCAGCACACGCGACTTCGCCCGCCTGCAAAGCTCGGGCGAGGCGGCCCGCACCGTCGCCGTCCTGCCCGTCGCCGCCATCGAACAACACGGCCCGCACCTGCCGCTGAGCGTCGACACCTCGCTCGTCGACGGAGTGATCGCCGCGGCGCTGCCGCATCTGCCCGTCGCATTGCCCGCGCTGTTCCTGCCCACGCAGCAGGTCGGCAAGAGCAACGAACACCAGCGCTTCCCGGGCACGCTGACGCTGTCGGCCGAAACGCTGATCCGGGTGTGGACCGAGATCGGCGAATCGGTGGCGCGCACCGGCGTGAAGAAGCTGGTGCTGTTCAACGCACACGGCGGCCAGGTCAGCCTGATGGACATCGTGGCGCGCGATCTGCGCACACGCTGCGACCTCATCGTGTTCAGCTGCAACTGGTTCACGCTGCCGCTGGGCGAGGCGGTCGACGGCCTGTTTCCGCCGGAGGAACACCGCTTCGGCATCCACGCGGGCGATATCGAGACTTCGATGATGCTGGCGCTGCGCCCCCAGTTCGTGGCCATGGACCAGGCGCGCGACTTCAAGTCGACCTCGCAGGAACGGGCCGCCCGCTACAAGATCATCGGCAACGGCAAAAGCGCCAAGCTCGGCTGGCAGATGCAGGACTACAACCCGATGGGCGCAGCCGGCAATGCGGCCGCCGCCACCGCCGAAAAGGGCCAGGCCGTGCTGCAGGCCGCGGGCGCCCAACTGGCGGCCATGCTGCAGGAGATTGCCGACCTGCCGTTGTCCACGCTGGTGGACTTGCCGCAGTTCCCCGATTGACAGGGAGCGCGTTCAGCGCCCCGTGAATACCGGCTTGCGCTTCTCGTTGAAGGCGGCCTGCGCCTCGCGCGCATCGTCGGTCTTCGACAGCTTGAGGGTGATGTTCTGCTCCAGCCGGTAGGCGTCGCGCAGGCTCAGCTCTTCCACCATGTTGGCGTCTTCCTTTGCGTATTTCATGGCCAGCGGGCTCTTCGCCGCGATGCTTTGGGCGATCTTCATGGCCTCGGCCAACAGCTGCGCGCGCGGCACGCAGGCTTCGATGATGCCCAGGCGGTACAGCTCGCTGGCCGACACATGGCAGCCGGTGAAGAACATGTGGCGCGCCTTCGACTTGGGAAACAGCTCGCGCAACATGCGCATGCCGCCCGACAGGCCGACGTCGATCTCGGGCATGCTGACGAACGCGTCGTCGCTTGCCAGCAAGATGTCGCAGAACACCATCAGCGCAAAGCCGGCGCCCATCGCCGGACCGTTGACCGCGGCAATCACCGGCTTGGCGCATTCCTTGATCGAATAGAAGCTTTCGCGCGTGAGGCGGTTGTGCCGCAGGTAGTCCCCGGGCTCGCTCACCAGGTTCGGCCGCTCCTTGATGTCGGCACCGGCCGAGAAGATCTTGCCGGTGCCGGTGAGGATGGCCACTCGGATGTCGTCGCGGTCGCTGATGGCGTCGAACACATCAGTCAGCTCTTGCCGAAACCGCGCGTTCTGCGCGTTCACGGGCGGGCGGTTCATGGTGACGGTGGCAATGCCTTCGGCCACTTCGAGCTGGATGACGCTGAGTTCCATGGGGTGATTCTTCGTTTCGGGTTGATGCAAATCATTCGGCCTTGGCGCCGGAAATCTCGATGACCTTCTTCCACTTCTGCGCCTCCGCGCGGATGGTTGTGTCGAGCTCGCCCGGGGTGCTGCCCTGCGGCGCCACGCCCATGGCCAACAGCCTGGCGCGCACCTCGGGCATGGCCAGCACCGCGTTGATCTCGCGGTTCAGCTGCTCGACGACGGGGGCGGGCGTGCCGGCGGGGGCCGAGACATAGTTCAGCGCCGAGGCGTTGAAGCCGGGCAGGGTGTCGGCCACCGGCGCTAACTCGGGCAGCACCGGCGTGCGCTCCGGCGTGCCGATGGCCAGCGCGCGCAGGCTGCCGGCCTTGATGTAGGGCAGGTAGGTCGACACCGCGTCGATGGCCATCTCGATGTTGCCGGCGACCAGGTCCTGCACCACTGCGGCGGTGCCTTTGTACGGCACGTGCACGATGTCGACGCCGGCCATGGTCTTGAACAACTCGCCTGAAAGATGGCTGGTGCTGCCAATGCCGGTGCTGCCGAAGTTGAGCTTGCCCGGGTGCGCCTTGGCCCACGCGATGAGCTCGGGCACCGAGTTCACCGGCAGCCTGGCATTGACCACCAGCACGTTGGGAAACACGCCTAGCTTGCTGATCGGCGCGAAGTCTTTCTCATTGCTGTAGTTCAGCTTCATCAGGTAGGGGTTGATCATCTGCGCACCAGGCGAGCCATACATGAGCGTGTAGCCGTCGGGCTGGGCGCGGGCCACGTATTCGGCCGCCAGCGAACTGGCCGCGCCGGGCTTGTTTTCGATGACCACGGGCTGGCCGAGGCGGCGGCCCAGCGGCTCGGCCAGGATGCGGGCGAAGCTGTCCGAGCCGCCGCCGGCCACGAAAGGCACGATGAGCCGGATCGGTCGCGTGGGGTACGCAGTCTGGGCCGAGGCCGCGCCGCACAGGCTGGCCAGGCCGGTGGCCAGGGCGGCCATCAGCAGCAGCGATCTTCTTTGAAGCGTGGGCATGTCTTGTCTCCTGTCGGTTATGGCACCTGATGGCGCAGGCCTCGGCGCGGAGCCGACCTTAGCCCGGTGCTTGGGGTGCCACAAGCCACCGTTTGGGTGAAGCTGCATTGCGTGAAACGCAAGCTTGAAGGCGACCGAGGGCCGGACTCAACTTCACGCTGGACGCAAAGCTGCATGCCGCGTTTTGCGGCTTATCGGCGCGGGGTATCGCTGCTATCGTCCGCCCACCTCGAACCCGCACCGGCGAGACAACACAAGGAGACAATGATGGCAGTAGGACGTTATGTGACCGACCTGGATACGGGTGATCTGCTGGGGCCGATCAGCTATGTGATCAGCCCGTTTTCAGTGCGCGAGTACTGCCACGCGGTCGAACTCGACCAGGAATGCTTCCAGGGCAAGGCCGGCCAGATCGCGCCGCCCACGCTGATCCACCTGGAGAAGCTGCGGCTCTACCGCCACGCCTGCCCCGAGGGCACCGGCTCCACGGCGCGAGTGCACATCGAGTACGACGCGACCTTCCATGCGCCGGTGCCGGTGTCGGTGCCGCTGCGGGTCGAAGGCAAGGTGACCGAGCGCCAGATGAAGCGCGGCCGCGAATACGTACACATGAAGATCGACCTGTACCGCGCGTCGGACAACCAGTTGCTGGTGGAGTACCGCGACACCGTGATCCTGGCCTATAAGCCCGCCGCCGAGTTGGCCGCGACAGCCACAGCAGGAGCCTGAACCATGACCATGACCCCGACCACCCACCCAAGCCAGGGCAGCTTCGCCGTAGGCACCGAATTCCGCGCCACGCCACGCTGCATGACGCGCGACCGCATGCGCTGGTACGTCGACACCCAGGCCACCGTGGCCGCCGACGACGGCCGGCACCACCGCGGCGGCCCCACCATCCACGACGACGATGCCTACGCCGCCAAGCAGGGGCTGAAGGGCATCATCGCCGACGGCATGGTGTCGACCAACTGGCTGCTCGACCTGCTGCTGAAGAACTTCGGGGAAGGCATTCTGGCGCGCGGCGCGCTGTCCACCAAGTACATCGCGCCGGTGTACGAAGACCAGGTGCTCATCAGCTGCGCCCGCGTGCAGACCGCCGAGCGCGAGGCCGATGGTCAGACCTGTTATGGCCTTGAAGTCTGGTGCGAGGACGACACCGGCTTGAAGGTCACCGTCGGCAAAGCCACGGTGCGGGCCTGAGCATGGCGCACCCCATTGCAAGGAGCCGGTGATGGCCGCGACGGCACCGGCAGCGGTGCTCGACGGCATCCGCGTGCTGGACTTCTCACGCGTCTTCGCCGGCCCTTCGGCCACCCAGACCCTGGGCGATTTCGGTGCCGACATCATCAAGGTCGAAGAGCCCCATGGCGGCGACAGCGCCCGTACCTTCGGCGTGACGCAGGAAGTGCTGGAGCGCTTCGGCGTCAGCCCTTCTTATCTGGCGTTGAACCGCAACAAGCGCAGCATTGTGCTCGACCTGAAGTCGCCAGCGGGGCAGGAGACGGCGCAGCGCCTGGCCGAGCAGGTCGACGTGGTGATCCACAACTTCCGCCCCGGCGCGATGCAGCGGCTGAACCTGGGCTACGAGGCGTTGACGGCACGCAACCCGCGCATCATCTACTGCGAGTTTTCGGCCTTTGGGCAGACCGGCCCGCTGGCGCACATCGGTGCCAACGACGTGGCGCTGCAGGCGCACAGCGGCCTGATGAGCATTACCGGCGAGCCAGACCGGCCGGCCTCGCGCTGCGGCACCTCGGTAGTCGACCTGCATGGCGGGCTCGCGGCGGTGGCCGGCATTCTGGCGGCGTTGCTGCACCGCGAGCGCACCGGAGAAGGTCAGCGGGTGGAGACTTCGCTCCTGATGAGTTCGGCCCACCTGATGAGTTATTTCTACACCGACTACTGGATGACGGGCCGTGTGCACCAGCGCATGGGCACGGCCAACCACCTGACAGTGCCGAACCAGGTGTTTCCGAGCGCCGATGGCCACGTGGTGATCATCGCGCCCACCGACGACATGTGGCAGCGCTGCGCCGCCGCGCTCGACCCGGTGCTCGACCGGCCCGAATTCAAGACGGCCTTCCAGCGGCGCCAGCAGCGCGGCGACGTGATCGCCCTGATGACCGAGGCCACGTCGCGCCTGACGACTCGCGAGCTCATCGACCGGCTGGGCCATGCGCGCGTCAACGTGGCCAGCCTGAACGATGTGGGCCAGGCGGCGGACGACGCGCAACTGGCCGCGTCCGACGGCATCTTCGAATTCGAGTCGGCGAGCGGGCCGATCAAGTCGGTGGCGCCGCCTTTCTCGCTCGACAAGTCGCCCGCCAGCGTGCGCTGCCCACCACCCGAGCTGGGGGCGGACAGCCAGGCGGTGCTGGGAGATTTCGGGTTTGGCGCGGGCGAGTGGGAAGCGTTGAAGCAACGTGGGGCTTTTGGCTGATGGGCGGCTTGGTCGCCAAGTCGTGAACGGGGGCTTGCCCCTACCCCGGCCTTCCCTCGGTGGGAGAGGGTGGCAGTCAGCGCAGGTCGGCGTTTGCTGACTTCGCTTCGTCGGTTCCTGGGGAAACCCAGGCCGGGGACGCTGCCTCGGCGTCGAAACCCGCCGGTTGCCGGAACAGCGCGATCAGGTAATCCACGAACATCCTTACCTTCGCCGACATGTGGCGGCTGCGCTGGTACACCGCATAGATGCCGTTGTCGAACTCCAGGAGCTGACCTTGTAGCCCGGAAACACGTTCACCAGCGTGCCCTGGCGCAGGTCTTCATCGACAGACCAGTCGGGCAGCAGCGACAGGCCCAGCCCGCCGATGGCCGCCGCGCGCAGGGCAGGGCCGTAGTCGGTCTGCAGCGAGCCCGAGACCGGCACGTCGCTCACCGCGCCTTGCGGGTCCATGAAGCGCCATTGCACGCTGCCCATGTCGAGCCGGTAGGTCAGGCAGTTGTGCTGCGCCAGGTCCGCCGGCTTTTCGATGCGCGTATGGCCGGCCACGTAGGCGGGCGAGCCGCAGACTACGCGGTCGCTGGTCACCAGCTTTCTGGCGATGAGCGAGGAGTCGCTGAGGGCGCCGATGCGGATGTCCACGTCGATGTTCTGCTCCACCAGGTCGATGGCCCGGTTCGACAACAACAGGTCGGCCTTGATCTCGGGGTATTGCACCAAGAAGCGGGTCAGCGCCGGCACGATATACAGCTGGCCGACCAGGATGCGCGAATGGATGCGCAGCGTGCCGCGTGGCGAACGCTGCAGTTGCGACACGCTGTGCTGCGCCTCGTCGAAGTGGTGCAGGATCTGCTCGGCGTGCTGGAAGTAGGTCTCGCCGGCCTCGGTCAGTGTGAGCTTGCGGCTGGTACGGTTCAGCAGGCGGGCACCCAGGCTGTTCTCCAGCGCCACCATCTGGCGCGACACCGCGGCCGGCGACAGGCCCAGTTGGCGGGCAGCCGCCGACAGGCTGCCCTGCTGCACGGCATGCACAAAGACCTGCATCGAACGAAAGGCATCCATCGGCGGTTGTGTCTCCAGAAGTCGAATGGCCCGCCTTGGCTTCGACGCTTCGGTCGCGCGGGCGGGACGGGAGACCGATCATAGAAGCAGTGTCCGGCCGTTACGCGGCCGGGGTCAACGTTGCGCAAAACGCAAGGCTGCTTGTCTTGCGGCGGACGTTCTCAATGCGCGGTGTGCGGGGTACGCTCGGCCCACGTTGCCGCCACGCCGCGGCAGCGCATAAGAACACCAGGAGACATTCACCATGATCAAAACAAGTCGCAACTTCCTGCGCCTGGCCGTGTCGTGCGCGCTGGTCGCGGCGGCCGGCACGGGGCTGGTGGCGCAAGCCCAGGGCAATAGCAGTACCGCCGCCTACCCGGACCGGCCCATCAGGATCATCGTCCCGTATCCACCAGGCGGTACCACCGACCCGGTGGCCCGGCTGCTGGCCGCCGACATCGGGCCGCGGCTCGGCCAGGCCGTGATCGTCGACAACCGGGCCGGTGCCGCAGGTTCGATAGGCACCGAGGCCGTGGTGCGGTCGCCGGCCGATGGCTACACGCTGCTGCTGCACACCTCGGCCATCGCCACCGACCCGAGCTTCAAGAAGAATCTGAACTACAACGTGCGCAAGGACCTCGCGCCGCTGATGCTGGCCGTGACCGGCGCCTACATGGTGGTGGTCAACCCGAGTTTGCCGGTGAAGAACGTGAACGAGCTCATCGCCTATGCCAAGGCGAACCCGGGCAAGCTCAACTACGGCTCGGCCGGGCAAGGCTCCTCGGGCCACCTGATCGGCGAGCTGTTCAAGCGCAGTGCCGGCATCGACATGATCCATGTGCCGTACAAGGGCGGCGGGCCGTCCATCGCCGGGCTGGTGGGCAACGAGGTGCAGGTGTTGTTCGACACCGTGAACAGCTCCGGCCCGCTGGTGAAGGACGGCAAGCTGCGCGCCATTGCCATCACCAGCCCGCAGCGGCTCGCCACCTGGCCCGACTTGCCGGCGGTGAACGAGAGCGACGTCAAGAATTTCTCGGTGCTGTTCTGGATAGGCCTGTTCGCGCCGGCTAGGACGCCCGCGCCCATCATCGACAAGCTCTATGCCGCGCTGCACGCAACGCTGGAAACGCCGACCTTCAAGGAGCGGCTGGTGGGCATGGGCATGTCGGCCGACGGGCGTTCGCCGGCCGAATTCGGCGGCGTGCTGGACGCGGACATCCTGCAATGGAAAAGCGTGATCGAAAGCGCCAGGATCGAACAGCAATGAGCACGCAGACAGGAACCGTGATGCAAAAAGACAGCGTGGTGGTGGTCACCGGCGGCGCGCGAGGCATCGGGCTGGGCATCGCCAGCGCGCTGGGACGGCGCGACGGCCGCGTGGCCCTGTTTGACCTGGACGGGCCCGGCCTGGAGATGGCCCGAGCACGCCTGGAGGCCGAGGGCATCGAGGTGTCGACGCAGGTGGTCGACGTGACCAGCAAGCTGCAGGTCGACGCCGCCGTGGCGGCCGTGGAAACGCGCTGGGGGCGCATCGACGTGCTGATCAACAACGCCGGCATGATGCGCAACAAGCGCCTGGTCAACCTGCAGGAAGACGATTGGGACGTGGTGCTGGCCGTCAATCTCAAGTCGCAGTTTCTGTGCTGCCGCGCGGTGGTGCCGGGCATGGTGAAGCGGCAGTATGGCCGCATCGTCAACCTGTCGTCGCGGGCCTGGCTCGGCAGCTTTGGCCAGGCCAACTATGCGGCGGCCAAGGGCGGCGTTGTCAGCCTCACGCGCAGCCTGGCCATCGAGCTGGCCAAGGAGCAGATCACGGTGAACGCGATCGCCCCGGGTATCATCGACACGCCACTGTTTCGCAGCCACCCGGTCGAGGTGCAGGCCCAGCACATCAAGACCATTCCGGTGCAGCGCATGGGCACGCCGGCCGATATCGCGCAGGCGGCGCTGTTCTTCAGCGACAGCCACAGCGGGTACATCACCGGCCAGACGCTGTATGTGTGCGGCGGGCGCTCGCTCTCGAGTCCGAGCGTCTGAGCAACGACGTCCGAGCTTGAGCGCCTGAGGCAGTGCGCACAAGTCGGCCCGCCGCTTAAGATGGCGGCCGATGCATCCATCTATTGCTGGCACCACCCCACCCCCACCCGGCGCGCTGCTGGTGTTGGACCACTTGGAAAAACGGTATGGCGGCAAGGGCAATGGCCAAGGTAGGAGCCCCGGCACGCTGGCGCTGAAAGACTTCTCGCTGACCATCGGCCAACGGAATTTCGTGAGCCTGCTCGGACCCTCGGGTTGCGGCAAGAGCACGGCATTGAAGATGATCGCCGGGCTGCTGCCGGCCACCGCGGGCCGTATCCACTGGCCGGCCGGCGCACCCGCGGCCGATGGCACGGGCTTCGTGTTCCAAGAGCCCACCCTCATGCCCTGGGCCACGGTGTTCGACAACGTTTGGCTGCCGCTGCGGCTGCGGGGCCAGGCGCGCGACGCGGTGCGGGCGAGGGTCGAGGCGGCGCTGCTGGCCGTAGGGCTGCAGGCGTTCGCCGAAGCCATGCCACGCGAGCTGTCGGGCGGCATGAAGATGCGCGTTTCCATCGCCCGCGCGCTCATCACGCGGCCGCAGCTGCTGCTGATGGACGAACCCTTCGGTGCCCTCGACGAGATCACGCGCGGCCGGCTCAACGACGACACGCTGGCGTTGTGGGCCGCCCACGGCTTCACCGCCATCTTCGTGACGCACAGCGTGTTCGAGGCCGTGTACCTCAGCCGGCGCATCGTGGTGATGGCGGCGCGCCCGGGGCGGGTGCTGGCCGAGATCGCCATCGACGAACCGTATCCGCGCAGCGAGGCCTTTCGCCACACAGCGCGTTATGGCGCCTGGTGCGCCGAGGTGTCGCAGGCCCTGCATGCGGCCGATGCCGGGGAGCCGGGCCATGGCTGAGCAACGCGACCTGCCGCTGGTCGAGCGCCGCTGGCTGCGCACCGCCGTGCCGGTGCTGGTGTTCGCCGTGGTGCTGGGCGGCTGGGAGGCCTTGGTGCGTGTCTTCGAGGTGCCGAGCTACATCCTGCCCGCGCCGTCACTGGTGCTGCAGACCCTGTGGGACAACCTGGGCTCGCTGATGCTGTCGTGGTGGTTCACCGTGAAGATCACCTTCGGCGCCTTGGCGCTGGCCGTGTTGGGCGGGGTGTTGCTGGCGGTGTTGTTCGCGTTGTCGAAATGGGTCGAGCTGAGCCTGTTCCCGCTGGCCGTGGTGCTGCAGGTCACCCCCATCGTGGCCATCGCGCCGCTGATTTTGATCTTCATCGACAGCACCACCGCGGCGCTGTTGTTGTGCGCGTGGATCGTGGCGTTCTTCCCCATCCTGTCGAACACCGTCACCGGCCTGCGCAGCGCCGACCTGAACCTGCGCGACCTGTTTCGGCTGTACCGCGCGAGCCCGTGGCAGACCCTGCGGTTCTTGCTGGTGCCGTCGGCCATGCCGTATTTCATCGCCGGGCTGAAAGTGGCCGGTGGCCTGAGCCTGATCGGCGCGGTGGTGGCTGAATTCACCGCCGGTGCGACGGGCAAGGAGACGGGGTTGGCGTCGCGCATCCTGGAGGCCAGCTTCCGCACCGAGATCCCGAAGATGTTCGCGGCGCTGCTGCTGGTGTCGCTGACGGGTATTGCGATCCATCTTTTGTTCAACGTGATCGCGCGGCTGGTGCTGGGGCGCTGGCACGAGTCGGAGTCGCGGCGCGAGCGTTGAGGGGATGCGCGGCGGGTGATGCGCGGTGG
>JAQGMQ010000388.1 GCA_028292305.1 Rhodoferax sp. | reverse complement strand
CAATGCGGGATATGGGCTCTACAGTCCGATCACCACGGTCACGCAAGCGGATCTCGACGGGCTCTTCGCGGTCCACCTGAAGGGACCGTTCCTGCTCACGCAGGCGCTTCTTCCGCTCATGGCCGACGGCGGCCATATCCTGAACATGACGAGCGCGACCACGCGGGTCGCGACGGCCGGCGTCGCGCCGTATGCGGCATTCAAGGGTGGGCTCGAGGTGCTGACGCGCTATCTCGCGAAGGAGCTCGGCGATCGGCGGATCCGCGCGAACGCTGTCGCACCCGGCGCGATCCGCACCGAGCTCGGCGGCGGTCTGACACCCGAATTCGAGGCGCTGCTCGCGGGCCAGACGGCGCTCGGCCGCGTCGGCGAGCCCGACGACGTGGGCCGCGTCATCGCCAGCCTGCTGTCCGCGGACAATGCCTGGGTCAACGCGCAGAACATCGAAGTCGGCGGCGGCTACAACATCTGAACGAACGGAACCCGCCATGCTGGACCACATCTTTCTATCGGTGCGCGACGTCGACCGCGCGGTGGCTTTCTACACCGCCGCGCTCGCGCCACTCGGCATTGCCCACAGCCACGACTACGACGGGCGAGATGGCCCGCCAGGCCACCCCGACCTCAAGGGTTTTGGGGCCAAGGGGCGCGTGTTCTTCTGGCTGCGCCAGGGCGAGCCACAGGGCCGGGCGGTGCACGTCGGCTTCATCGCCAATGGCCCGGCTGAGGTCGATGCCGCCTATGCCGCCGCCATGGCCGCCGGCGCCACCGACAACGGCGCACCAGGGGCGCGGCTTTATTACGACCCGCGTTACTACGCCGCGAATGTGTTCGACCCGGATGGCACCAGCCTGGAGTTCGTCTACAAAAGCTGGCAGCACGCGTAGCACCGTTGCCATGAACGGTGCTGGCGGCAAGCGGCTATGCGGGCGGCACGGCTGCGTCCATGCTGAAGCGCAAGCGACCGCCGGCAAAGCCGATCTTCAGGTGCCGGTAGCGCACCAGGTAATGCACCAGCACCGCCGCCGCCGCGAAGCCCGATGCCGCGCCGACGCCGATCGCCCAGCGCGGCCCGAATCGGTCGGCCACCCAGCCGACCACCGGCGCGCCGATGGGGGTGCCGCCCAGCGCGATGGCCAGGCGGATGGCGGTCACCCGGCCGCGCATGCGGGGCTCGGTCATCAGTTGCACCAGGCTGCTGGTGGAGTTGCTGAACGTCAGCGCCGACACGCCGATGACCACCAGCGTCGCCGCGAAGAACCAGTAGCTCGGCAT
This sequence comes from Rhodoferax sp., assembly GCA_028292305.1. GTDB lineage: Bacteria > Pseudomonadota > Gammaproteobacteria > Burkholderiales > Burkholderiaceae_C > Rhodoferax_B. Next base: position 3,134 of record JAQGMQ010000388.1, on the reverse strand, counting down.
GAGCGCCGCCAGGGTGCAGCCCACGCCGAACACGGCCGCGCCGACGAACAGCAGCTCGATGCGCGGCGCGGCCCGGCGCGCCGCCAGCAACGCACCGGACACGGTGCCGATGGCCATGATCGACACCAGCAGGCCGTAGCCGCTCGCGTCGGCGTGGAAGACCTTCACCGCCATGGTCGAGATGAAGATCGAGAAGTTCATGCCGAACGTGCCGATCAGAAACGCCATCACAAGGATCGCCTTCAGGTCGGGCCGTTGCCAGACATACCGGAAGCCTTCGGCGAAGCTGCCGCGTGTGCGTACGGCGCGCTCGAAGCGGTGCAGCTCGTGCACGCGCAGGAAGCCGAGCGAACCCAGCACCGCCATGAACGAACCGGCATTGATGAGAAAAGCCCAGCCCGTGCCCACCGAGGCGATCAACACGCCGGCAATGGCGGGGCCGACCATGCGGGCGGTGTTGAACGAGGTCGAGTTCAACGCGACCGCATTCGACAGGTCGGCCTCGCCCACCAGCTCGGCCACGAAGGTCTGGCGCGCCGGTGAATCGAAAGCCGTGACGCAGCCAAGCAGAAAGGCGAAGACGTAGACATGCCACAGCTGGACATGGCCGGTGACGGTCAAAAGCCCCAGCACCAGGGCCAGCGCACCCATCGACGCCTGGGTGAACATCAGCAGCTTGCGGCGGTCCAGGTGGTCGGCGGCAAAGCCGGTCAGCGGCAGCAACAGGATGTGCGGGCCGAACTGCAAGGCCATGACGACGCCGAGCGAGGTCGCGCTGTGCTGGGTGAGCTCGGTGAGCACGAGCCAGTCTTGCGCGGTGCGCTGGACCCAGGTGCCGATGTTGGAGACCAGGGCGCCGGTCGCCCACACCCGGTAGTTGAAGTTGACCAGGGAGCGGAAGGTGCGGGTCAAGTGTGGCCCGTTTAAGCCTTGCCCTGCTCGCCGAGCTTGCGGTTGGCCTGCTCGAGCGCGGCATTGGCGGCGTCCAGCTGTTCGCCGGAGGCCTTCAGCTGTTTTTCCAGGACCTCGGTGCGCTCGATGGCCGCGCCGACGTCACCCGCACGGGCGGCTTCGGGGACCTTGCTGTCGAGGACCGCATGGACGATTTCCAGGGCATCGGAGGTTTGCTTGATGTCGGCAGCGACCTTCTTGTTCGACTTCAGCACGCCGGCAAGCGTGCCGTCTGGCGGCGTTGAATGGCGTTGTTCTTTTGGCATGGTCAGCCATTTTAGGGCGGGGCCGGGCCGCGTGAAGTCATCCGTGGATGAGGACTTTTGTCTTGTCGGACGCCCGCGCCTTCGAGGCTGCGCACGTGCATGCGCCGGGTGCCGGTGACCAACAGCCTGAACGTCGAAGCGGCCCGAGCCGTGGCCGATTCACGGCCGCATCGCGGCGTCGAAGGCTCCACCGGGCCTGCCGGCAAAGACTTCCTGCAGCGACACCGGTCTGCCCAGCAGATACCCTTGAACCTTGTCCACGCCGAGATACGTCAGGAGATCCAGTTCGGCCTGTGTTTCGACGCCTTCTGCCGTGATCTGGGTGCCGATCTCCTTGGCGAACGAAATCAGACCCCGCGCCAGCGCCCGTTTGCCGAGGTCGTGGTCGATGCCGCTGGTCAGGCTCATATCCAGCTTGATCACTTCCGGCTTGAGATGGAGGATGTGGCGCATGCTCGCGTAGCCGGCTCCGGCATCATCCACGGCCAGCTGTATGCCGCCCGCCCTGAGCGCCGCCAGTTCGTCTTCCAGCTTGTCGTAGTCGCTCACCGTCGCATGTTCGGTGACCTCCAACACGATTCTTCGAAGATCGAGCGGTTCGAGCACCGGCAGGAGCCGCCCCGACATGATGGTCTCGGGAGAAGCGTTCAGTGCGATGAACGCGTTCTGCGGCAGGCTCGCCAGCGCGTCGATGGCCTTGGCGATGCAATGCATTTCAAGGTCGACGCCCATGCCCACCTGCACCGCGTTCCTGAACCAGGCGTCCGGGGAGCGCGCGGGTTGCGCATCGAAGCGCGACAGGCATTCGACCCCGGCAATGCAGCCCGAGCGCACCTCGAAGATCGGCTGGTAGACGATCCTCGGCGCGCCGCCAGCCATGACGTTCTGGATCTCTGCGGCTTGGGTGTTGCGTTCCCGCGCGGCCGACATGTTCTCGTCAAGTCTCTCGGCGATGACTTCGGCGAACGCACTCAGAATCCGCAGATCCCGTTCTCCCAACGAAAAATCGGGCTTGTAGCTGAAGCAGCACAGCGTGCCATAGACCTCGCCGCTTTCGAGCCTGATGGGCACGCTGAGATGCGAGCCGATCGGAATCGCCGCAGTCGCCGGGAGCTCGCGCGCAACGGGGTGCGCAGCCGCGTCCACGATCAGCCTGGGCAGGCTGCCGTTGACCACTTTCATGCAGTAGCCGTCGTCGATCGGCAGGCTCGACCCGGACTGAATCGGCGGCGTCGATTGCGCATCCACCGTGACGAACAGACGCATGTCGTCGCGGAAGTTTGAAATGAACGCGACGTCCATGCCGAGGTAGCGGCGAATGGTGCGCAGCATTTTTTCCACACCCTTCTTCTGAACGAAGCCGGTCAGGAAGTTGGATACGGGCACGTCCAGCGTCGCAACGTTTTCCACCGGCAGCTCTCCCTTCCCATTTGCGGATCTGTTTAAGGTTTTCCTCTCGTTGAAGACTTTAAGTTTTTTTGCAACGGCAGCGGCGTAGGACAAAGGCTAGCTCTGCAGCTGGCTGCAGAGATTGACAGGGTTTCCTGTGGCCGGCTGTGGCTCGTGGCCGCCATGGGCCGGTGAACAACGGCTTGTGCTATTGAACGACCAGCTCGACGCGCCGATTGCGGGCGCGCCCGGGGTCGGCGGCGTTGGAGGCCACCGGCGCGAGGCTGGCCACGCCCTTGGTCGCGATGCGCCTGGCATCGATCTTGTAGCCACTGGCCAAGGCGGCACCGACGACCTGGGCCCGCTGTTGCGACAGCGTCAGATTGGCATCGAGCGTGCCCTGGTTGTCGGTGTGGCCGACGACATACACCTTCAGCGCCGGCTGCGATTGCAGCAGTTTGGCCATCTCTTCGAGCTGGGGCCGGGATTCCGCCTTGACCTCCGACTTGCCGGTGTCGAAGTAGATGC
>JAQGMQ010000386.1 GCA_028292305.1 Rhodoferax sp. | reverse complement strand
GAGCTTCAACTACGGCTTCGGCGCCCACACCGATCTGGAATGGATCGAGGCCGCGGCCTCGGTGGTGCAGCGCGCGAAGATCGCCACACTGCTGCTGCCCGGCATCGGCACCGTGCACGACCTGCGCGCAGCCCGCGCGGCCGGTGCATCGGTGGTGCGCGTGGCCACCCACTGCACCGAGGCCGATGTGAGCCGCCAGCACATCGAGGTGGCCCGCGAACTCGGCATGGACACGGTCGGCTTCCTCATGATGAGCCACATGACCAGCCCGCAGCAACTGGCCGCGCAGGCCCGGCTGATGGAGAGTTATGGCGCCACCTGCATCTACGTCGTCGACTCCGGCGGCGCCCTGACCATGCAGGACGTGCGCGAGCGTTTTCGCGCGCTCAAGGACGTGCTGCGGCCCGAGACGGCAACCGGCATGCATGCCCACCACAACCTGAGCCTGGGCGTAGCCAACAGCATGGTGGCGGTCGAAGAAGGCTGCGACCGCATCGACGCCAGCCTGGCCGGCATGGGCGCGGGCGCGGGCAATGCACCGCTCGAAGTCTTCATCGCCGCGGCCGAGCGCCTGGGCTGGCAGCACGGCTGCGATCTGTACCAGCTGATGGACGCGGCCGACGACATCGTGCGACCGCTGCAGGACCGGCCCGTGCGTGTCGACCGCGAGACGCTGGCGCTGGGCTACGCCGGCGTGTATTCGAGCTTCCTGCGGCACGCCGAAGCGGCCTCGGCGCGGCACGGCCTCAAGACGGTGGACATCCTCGTCGAGCTGGGCCGGCGGCGCATGGTGGGCGGCCAGGAAGACATGATCGTCGACGTGGCGCTGGACCTGCTGCGGCAACGCGCAGCACCCGCGCTCGCCTGAACCCATTCACAACAACAAGGAGACATCGCCATGAACAACACACGCCGCCACATGCTGCGCCAACTCGGACGGCTCGGCGCCGGCCTCGGCCTGGCCGCCGTCGGCCTGACTGCGCAGGCCCAGAGCTTTCCATCCAGGCCGGTGCGCATCCTCACGCCCTTCCCGGCCGGCGCCGGCCCCGACGCGGCGCTGCGCGTGCTGGCCGAACAACTGTCGGCGCGATGGCAGCAACCGGTGGTGGTGGACAACCGCACCGGTGGCAACGGCTTCATCGCCGTGTCGGCCTTCCGCCAGGGCGCGGCCGACGGCCACGACCTGATCCTGCTCGACAGCAACCACATCACCACCCACCCCAGCACCTTCGCCAAACTGCCCTACGACGTGCAACGCGACTTCACGCCGCTGGCCATGATCCTGCGGACACCGTTCTTCATCACCGTGGCGGCCGACAGCCCCTACAAGACCGCCGAAGACCTGGTCGCCGCGGCCAGGGCCAAGCCCGGCGCCGTGACCTACGGCTCGTGGTTCATCGGCAGCCCCGGCCACATCGGCGCGCTGCGCCTGGAGAAGCTGAAGGACGTGCACATGACCCACGTGCCCTACCGCGACTTCGGCCAGCTCTACGCCGCCGTATCCACCCGTGAAGTGGATTGGGCGCTGGGCAGCGCCGCCAGCGCCGGGCCGATGGAACGCGCGGGCCGCATCCGCTTCCTGGCGATTGCCGGGCCAACGCGCGACCCGGCCTATCCCAACGTGCCGGCCACCGCCGAGATCGCCAGCCTGAAAGGCTTCGAAGTCTCGGCCTGGGCCGGCCTGTTCGCGCCCAAGGCCCTGCCGCCCGCCAGCCGCGACAAGATCGCCGCCGACATCGCCGCCGTAATGGCCCGCCCCGACATCGTCGAGCGCAACCGCAGCTTCGGCTACGAGGTGCCGCCGCTCACGCCCACGGCGTTCGCCGAGCTGATCACGCGCGAGACGAACGACTGGCGGCCGGTGATCAAATCGGTGGATCTGCGGCTGGATTAGGACATCGCCCTCCAGCGCCGCCGCGACAGGACCAAGGCCCCAAGCCCAGCGAACATGAGTGCCAAAGCGCCCGGCTCCGGCACATCGGCAACCGCCAGCGTGATCGGCGTCATGGTGCCGGTGAAGCGACCATCGCCGGCAAAGGTGACGTTGGTGATGAAGGCGGTCGCATCGGCGGGGTCGAGCCCCGCTCCGGCCTCAATGCCCATGATGCGGAACCGGTCCACACCGGTACCACCGAAGAAAAACTGCTGACCGGCCTGCAGCACCTGCTTGAACACATAGTTGAGTCCATCGAAGAGGTACAGGTCATACAGGCCGTCGCCAATACTCGGCAGGGAGACGCTGGCGAACAGCGGATCACCAGCGCCAATCTGGTAGTCGTAGCCAATGGCGACCACCGGGTCGAGCGCGATGGTCTGACCTTGCGCGACCTTGACATCGAACTTGAAGATGCCGTCCGGGCCGACACTGGGGAGCACGACGGCGACACCGCTCGAACCCTCGTCCAGCGGCGTGAATTCGAAAAACGTTCGGGAACGACCGTTCAGTGCGCCACCTTGCGACACCACATCCAATTGGACCGATATTTCATATTTGCTGCCGACTTCAAGCTTTGACGGAAATCCGAGGTTGGCATTGCTGAAAGGTACGCTGAAATCGTAGGTCCCGGTACCAATCGGAATATTGCGGCTGTCGAGCAGCGTCGCTTTCGTGATGTGCTTCAGGTCGGCACTCTCGGCCTCAATCTTGCGAATCTGGATACTGACTCTGGACGGTGTAACACCGCCGGGCGGAATGACCCAACTTATCTTGGGTGTCAACCCATTGCCAGTGAGTACCAGGTCAGTTACGAACGCCGGCAACGCCGATGGATTGAAATCCGGGGTCTTGACCGTCAGCAAGGTATTGCCGTCGGCCGCTTTCGGATTGCGCACGCTGATCGTCAGAGGCGTCACATCCCAGGCATCGAGCATGGCCTGAGAAAAACTCGATCGCGCAAAAGCCCTGTTGTATTCGTTGCGGCCACCGCCGAAGCCTGACTCGAGCCCCACAAACGTGAGACTCACATTACCCCCGGGCAACAGCCCCACATTCCTCGATGCATCGAGCCGTACGGTCGTCGCGCTCCCATTGGTGCTGCGCGTTTGAAGTCCGCCGCTCGTTAATGGAAAGAAGTCGCTGTCGGGGGAAGGCTGCACATTGGCGCCGAACCTCACGAGGTCCGAATTGGCGCCAGTAAAAAATCGGCTGTTGCCGATCCGGTCGTTGTAGATGAACGGCGACGCGCTCAGTGAATAGTCCATGAGCACCGGCTCTGCTTGTGAGAGCTCGGCCGCACCGAGAATTCCAGACGCAATGGCAATCGCGACGAGCACCCGGCCATGCCGAACGGCGTGATGACTGAAGATTGATTGAAGCATGAGACCTCCTGTGTGTCTCACCGAGCAAAAACCGAACCAAGGTCAAAAATAATAACTAAATCAACAGCTGATGATTAGCCCGCGACGACGGTCGAGCCACTGGTGTAAGACATTCCGCCTCACACCAACGGCGTACGCATCAGGGGTATCCCGCTAGGTGAAGTCTCACCGTCGAGTCGCAAGTCATCATCCGAAGATTTACGTGGTACGTCCAACTCTGCCTGGGCCTCGCGGTAGCCGGCCTCCCCCAACCGGCACCAAAAGCCGCCCGGCCCACAGCCCTCACCTTTCACATCGCCGGCCACCCGCCTGCGTTCGATTCATACCGGCTGGTCGTGGCTGGGAAGCCGGTGGCGTCAAGCATGAGGGTGTCAGCGCGCAGCGGCACGTGCGCACCGGTGTGCGGCATCCGCCCGCCGCAGGCGTTCACCGCCACGCCCGCGCGCCGCGATCGTCACGATCTCGGCGACCTGCTCGACACTGCGCGGCTTGACCACGGCCATTGGCGATCTCGCCCGCTTCCTCGGAGAGGTCGAGCGGGTGAATGCGCCGGTTCACCAGCGAGGTCACATGGCCCCAAGACCGACGCATTCACTCAATCGATCGATGACATCAGCAATTCCATTGCGCAGCGTAATCGGGTTGGCACTGATGGGTTGTCTCCTTCTCTTCGATGCGCCGGCGCCCCATCAGGCCATGGCCAAAGTGCCGCCTACAGCACGCGGGTCAGCCTGCCACCGGCGATCCACTCCTTCAACACCGCGCGCTGCACCTTGTTGGTGGCGGTCATGGGGAAGCTGTCGGCCAGGTAGATTTCCTTCGGGATCTTGAAGCCCGCGAGATGGGCTTTCAGCGATGGCAGCAGTTCGTGCCATTGCGTCTCCGGCGCGCCCACCACGACCAGTGCCGGCACCTCGTCCAGCCGCGCGTTCGGCACGCCCAACACACACACCTGCTGCAGGTTGCAATGGTCGCGCATGGCCTGCTCGACTTCGGCCGGCGCCAGGTTCTCGCCGCCGACGCGGATGATTTCTTTCAACCGCGCGATGTAGACGAGTTCGCCGTCTTCGGTCAGCTCGCCGAGGTCGCCCGAGCGCAACCAGCCGTCGGCCGTCCAGGCGTCTGTGTTGGCCTCGGGCCGGTTGAAATAGCCCGGTGACACGGTCTGCCCGCGCATCTGGATTTCACCGGCCTGGCCCGCTGCCAGCGCCGCACCGGTGTCGGGGTCGCCCAGGCGGATCTCGTTGCCGGGCTGCGGCCGGCCATTGGCGCCGGTGCGGCGGGCCAGCGGGTCGTCGGGGCACCACATGGTGAACTGGCCCGCGGTCTCGGTCATGCCATAGATGTTGGAGATGCCGGCCAGGCCCAGCTCGTCGTGCAGCCGCAGCAGGTAGTCGCGCGTGCCCAGGTCGTGGGTGACGCGCATGGTCTTCAGTTGCTGACGTGCGCCGGGCCGGCCCAGCGCCAGCACATCGCGGTAATAGACCATGTGCGACACATCGCAGCCCTCGGCCTCCACGGTG
>JAQGMQ010000385.1 GCA_028292305.1 Rhodoferax sp. | reverse complement strand
GACCCCGACGTGCAGGGCCTGCAGCTCACACGCAACCTGGCGCATCCGGCGCAGTTCACCTTGCAATGCCGACCCGGCTGGGCCGACGCGTATCCACAGTCGGCCCATCTGCTGCGCGAAGAAGTCGCGGCCTGGCAGAAAACGCCCTGGTCCTTGACGCTCGGCGGCTGCTGAGCGCGGCGGCGGCCTGGTGGCACTCCGGTAGCTTGCCCGGAAACCGCGCCCATTCACCCAGCAAACGCTAGCCATTCGCACGAGATGTGGACGGGTTGCAGCATCTGCCGTCCGTACCGCATCAATAGGGTGATTTGTGCGCGCATCACGCCCGGAAACATTGAAGTTTCGTGAATAATCGCCGAAGATTGAAGTGAAACGTAAAGTGTCTTGCAGATCGCATCGTGGTGTTTTGGCAGGACCAATCGACGGTAGAGCAGAAGATCCAGTGCGCCAACCGGGCAGCGAGCGCCCGACAGACCCAGTATCCAAGAGGTTCCCATGTCCGAATCGAGAAGAGCCGACCTCGGCGACGGTTACAAAAGTTATTTCGCGATCGCACCTGCGTTGGAGCCCGCGCGTGTCGATGACGTGTTTTTCATCCGGCATGACGTCTACGCCCGCGAACTGGGGTTCGAGCCGGTGCGCGCCGACGAGCGTGAAACCGACAAATACGACAGGCGCTCGGTGCACTGCCTGGTGCGCACGTCGAAGGAACCGGCTCGGCTGGTGGGCTGCGCCCGCGTGGTGTTGACCGACAGCAACGAACCCGACGCCCCGCTGCCCTTCGAGCTCACCTGCCGCAACACACTCGACCGCAGCATCATCGACCCGGCAAAGCTGCCGCGGCACAAGATCGCCGAGGTCTCCCGATTGGCCGTGCTTTCCGAGTTCCGCCGACGCAAAGGCGAACAACAAAGCGCCGCCGTCATATCCGACAACGACTTCGGCAGCGAACAGCAGCCCCGGTTCCCGTTCATCCCGGTGAGCCTGTACATCGGCGCCGTGGCCCTGGCCAAGCGTCAGGGGGTCGAGTACCTGTTCACCCTCACCGAGCCGCGCCTGGCCGAGCACTTCGGCAAGCTTGGCGTGCACATCATCCCGATCGGCGGGCCGGTGGAACACCGCGGCCAGCGCATTCCGTCGATGCTGCGGGTGGACGGCATGTATGAAAGTCTTCGGGTGTTGATCCGCCCCCTGTGGAACACGATCAACGAACAGATCGACGCCGCCTATGCGCAGGCCGGCGGCGTGCCGGTGTCCGCTCCCGCGCCGCTCTAGCCCTTCTAGCTGCTCTAGCTTCAGGCTTACAGCCGAAACCGCGCCACCGCCACGGCCAGTCGCGAGGCCTGGTCGTTCAGCGATTCGGACGCGGCGGCCGACTCCTCCACCAGCGCAGCGTTCTGCTGCGTCATGCCGTCGAGTTGCGCGATGGCGGTGTTCACCTCGCCCAGGCTTTGCGTCTGCTCGTGCGTGGCGCCGGCGATCTCACGAATGATCTGGCTCACGCGGTTGACACCGCTGACCACCTGCTGCATGGTGCCGCCCGCGTCCGCCACCAGGCGCGAGCCCGAGTCCACCTGTTCGACCGAGGCGTGGATCAGCGTCTTGATCTCGCGGGCGGCCTGGGCGCTGCGCTGCGCCAGACTGCGCACCTCGCTCGCCACCACCGCAAAGCCACGGCCCTGCTCGCCTGCCCGCGCGGCCTCGACCGCCGCATTCAGCGCGAGGATGTTGGTCTGGAAAGCGATGCCGTCGATCACGCCGATGATGTCCGATATCTTGCGCGAAGCCTGCTGGATGCCGTCCATGGTGTCCACCACCTTGGCCACCGCTTCGCCGCCGAGCCGCGCCACGTCCGAGGTCGACGCCGCGAGTTGGCTTGCCTCCTGCGCCGAGGCCGCGCTGTGGCGCACCGTGTCGGTCACCTGCTGCATCGCGGCCGAGGTCTGTTCCAGGCTGGACGCGGCCTGTTCGGTGCGCGCCGACAGGTCGAGGCTGCCCGACGACACCTGCTGGCTGGCCACGGCGATGCTGTCCGAGCTTTGCCTGACCGTGCTCACGGACAAGTGCAGCGCCTCCTGCATGTGGGCCAGCGAGCGCAGCAGATCGCCCAGCTCGTCCCGGCGGTCGGAGGCGAGTGGCTCGCTCAGGTCACCTCCGGCGATGCGGTCGGCGTTGCGGGCCGCATGCGCCAGCGGCTCCGTGAGCGACCGCGTCAGCACCCAGGCCACTGCAATGCCGAGCAGCAAGGCCAGAGAGACGATGACCCATATGCCCCATATCACCGAGCGGTGACTTGTCTCTGCCGCCGCGTGGGCGCGCTCGGCGCCGGCGTCGTTGAGCTGGATCAGTTGGCCCATGGTCTCCGTGGTGGCACGAAAACTCTTGCGTGAGTCGCCGCGCAAAAATGCCAGCGCCGCCTCCTGTTTGCCGTCGCGCAGCAGCGCAAGCAGCGTGGCTTGCGTGGTTTTGTAAGCTGCCACCGTCGTGTTGAAGCTGTTGAACAACTGGCGCTCGGCACCAGGCTCGACCGTGGCGTCATAGGTCACGAGCAGCTTGGGCATGACCAGCCACTGGGCATCGATGCGCGCCCGGTCTTCCGTAGGTGTGCCACCGAGCAACAGCTGCAGCTCGGCGCGCCGCATCTGGTTCAGTGCCTCGTTCATGGCCGCGAGTTGCTGCGTGCTCGGCAACCAGTTCTCGGCCAGATCGACCACGCCGGCATGCACCGTATTGACCCGGTTCACCGAGAAGATGCCCATGCCCAGCACCAGGCTCAACAGCAGACCGAAACCCAGGCCCATCCGCAAACCTACACGCAAGTCGGACAGCTTCATCGCAGGCCTTTCGGGTGTTCGCATACAGCAACCTCACCAATATACTTCCACAGACATCACACACATAATTAATTTTTACAATTTATTGTGTGCAGATCAGAGGCTCGCGGAAAAACCCTGTCGCGTTGCGCGGCAATGTCGTCGTACGATGACAAGCACCGCTATCCCGCTCTGCCATACCCAATCACTTCCCTTCCACTCCCACCACGATGCCTGTTGCCACACCCCACCCGCTCGGTCTTTCACCCATCGCACTCGGCCTCTGGCGCGCTGGCCGTGTGCAGTTGCCGACCGCACGGCTCGTCGAGCTCATCGCGACCAGCCTGGACGCCGGCGTCAATACCTTCGACCTGGCCGACATCTACGGCAACTACGCCGGGGAACAGGCCTTCGGCGCCGCGCTCGCGGCGTCGAAACTGCCCCGCTCGGCCGTACGGCTGATCAGCAAGTGCGGCGTGTGCAGCGTGTCCGAAGCACGGCCGGCGCACCGGGTCAAGCATTACGACAACGGCGGCGACCACGTACGCGCCAGTGTCGACGCTTCACTCAAGACGCTGGGCACCGACTATCTCGATCTGTTCCTCGTCCACCGGCCCGACTTCCTGCTCGATGCCGACGAACTGGCCGAGGCCCTGCGCCAGGTGGTGCAAGCCGGCAAGGTGCGGCACGTGGGGGTTTCCAATTTTTCGCCTTCGCAACAGCGACTGCTGGCCTCGCGGCTGCATGGCCTGCCCGGCGGGCTGGCTGCGAACCAGGTCGAGCTGTCGGTGCTGCACCGCGCGCCTTTCACCGACGGCACGCTCGACCTGTGCCAGGAACAACGTTGCGTGCCCATGGCGTGGTCGCCACTCGGTGGCGGCTTTCTGTTCTCGGGGGAAACCGATGAAGCCGCGCGTGTGCGTACGGCGCTGGCCGAAGTCGGCGAAGCGTTGGGCGGCGCCACGGCGGACCAGGTGGCACTGGCCTGGTTGATGCGCCACCCCTCGGGCATCTTGCCGGTGCTGGGCACGACCGACCCGGCCCGCGTGCAAAGCGCCGCCGGGGCTTCCGCGCTGCAGCTCGACCGCCAGCAGTGGTACCAGATCTGGCAGGCCGCCACCGGCACCACCATCCCTTGAACCACAGCATCCACCCGGAGCCCACATGCCTCTCGTCAACATCCGCCTCACCCGCCGCGAAACCCCCACCACCCGCGAACAGAAAGCCGCGTTGATCGCCGGCGTCACCCAGCTGATGCAGGACGTGCTGGCCAAGCGCGCCGACAGCGTGGTGGTCATCATCGACGAGATCGACCCCGACAACTGGGGCGAAGGCGGCGAGTCGGTGACCGTGCTGCGCGACCGCCGCGCGCGGCCGTCGCAGCAGTAGCCTCCGCGGCCGCGAGGCGCTGAGGCCGTCAAGCCATCAAGGCGGCGGCAGCGGTCCGGCGGCAGCCATCGCCGGCAAGGTGGGCGACAGATTGGGCGCCAGGCTGGCCGCAATCTCGGGCGACACCAGCATCGTCGGCGGGCTCGACAGCGGCAGCTCGGCGTCGCGCAGTTGCTGCAGCACCTCGAACAACAGCGCGCTGCGCACGTTGTACGCCAGCCGCGGCGACGCCACGTAGCCGGTGGCGTTGAACACCAGCCGGCCGTTGTCGATGCCGTCCAGCGCCACGCTGGGCGCGGGGTTGTCGAGCACCCCTTCATGCGCCTGGAATGCGGCCAGCACCAGCTCGCGCACACGCACGGCATCGGTCGACAGCGGCATCGGCAGCTTGATCTGCACCAGCCCCAGCGGGTTGGCGTGGGTCACGTTGCGCACGGTCTTGGTGATGAATTCCGAGTTCGGCACGATCACGGTCGAGCGGTCGCCCATCTGGATCTCGGTGGCGCGCACGTTGATGCGGCGGATATCGCCTTCCACGCCGCCCAGCGCCACCCAGTCGCCCACCTTCACCGGCCGCTCGGCCAGCAAAATCAAGCCAGACACGAAGTTCTGCACCACGGCCTGCAGGCCAAAGCCGATGCCGACCGACAAGGCGCTCGCCACCCAGGCGATGCGTTCCAGGCCGATGCCCACGGCCGACATGGCCAGCGCCACGGCCGTCACCGAGCCCGCGTAACCGAACAAGGTGGTGGCCGAGGTGCGCATGCCCTCGTCCATGCTGGTGGTGGGCAGCAGCCGGTCCATCAGCCAGCCCTTGAGCAGGCGCACACCGAGCAGGCCAAGCACCAGCACCAGCAAGGCCTGGAGCACGGCGTCGGGCCGCACTTGCACCTCGCCGATCGACAGGCCGGCGCTAAGCTCGCCGGTGCGCTGGAACAGCTCCGACGGGCCTTCGCCAAACGGCGCGACGATGAGGATCAGCGCCACCAGTGCGACGAACACCCGCGCGGCGCCCGACAGCAACACGGCGAACTGGTTGCGCAGGTGCCAGGGGGTCGGCAAATCGCCCACCTTGTCGGCCTTGTCGGCTTTGTCGGCCTTGCCCGCGTCCGCCGGCGCATCCGGCGCCACCTGCACAGCCAGCCAGCCCATGCACAGATCGTCGATCAGCACCGACAGCAGGTAGGCCGACAGCACCACCACCACGAACCACGCCACCTGGCGCACGGCAAAGCTGCCGAACGCCACATAACCCAGCACCAGGCAGGCGAGGCTGCCGACCAGCACCAGCCAGGTCAGCGCCGTCAGCGCCGCGAGCCACAGCGGACGCACCGGCGGGCCTTCCGCGCTGCCGGTCTCCTCGACCGCCACGCGGCGCAGGCGCTCCCCGCGCATCACCACCCAGACCAGCGCCAGCCCCAGGGCCAGCGCCTGGATGCAGCTTACGGCCACCGTGGTGGCCAGGCTGGCATTGACCAGCGCGTACAGCCGCTCGGCCAGAAAGCCGAACACCGTGATCAGGGCCAACGCCAGCGGAAAGCCGCGCAGCCCGCGCGCAACCGGGTCGGGCATGTGCGCCAGCCGCCAGCTGGGCCGCTTGGGCGACAGCAGCGCATTGCCCAGGCCGGCCACATAGCCGCCAAACCAGACCAGGCCGACGGCATGGGCCATCAGCGCCTCTACCGTGTCGGGCAGCGGGCCGTCCCAGCCCAGCGCCTGGTACAGCACCATGGCGATCAGGCCCGGTGCCACCACGGCCAGCACCACGCGCAACAAGGCAAACACCGAGCGGCGCAGCCGCCCCGCCGGCACCCGCGTGCTGACCACCCGCAGCACGAAGCGCCCGCCCCACAGCCGCAGCGCGACGATGGCGGCAATGGCCAGCAGCGCACCGGCCCAGACCCCGACCGAGGCCTGGCGGACCGCCGTGGAGAGCTGGTCGCCGAGCAGCGACAGCCGGCCCGCGTCCTGCACGAAGTTGTCGCTCAGCTCCGACCAGAACGGCT
>JAQGMQ010000310.1 GCA_028292305.1 Rhodoferax sp. | reverse complement strand
TGTCCCGCCCAGAAGGGCGCGCGCAGGGCGCGTTTGTCGATCGTGTTGGTGCTGGGCACACGGGGCATGGAGTCCACGAACTTCACGATCTTGGGCTTCTTGTAGCCGGCGATCAGCGTGCGGCAGTGTTCGACCAGGGCGTCGGCCGTCACCGTGGTGCCGGGTCTCAGCACGACGACGGCCGCCACCGATTCGCCCCATTTCTCGTCGGGCGCACCGATCACCGCGACCTCGGCCACGGCGGCATGCATCAGGAGCGCTTCTTCGACCTCGCGCGAATAGATGTTCTCGCCGCCCGAGATGATCATGTCCTTCTTGCGGTCGACGATGAAGAGGAAAGCGTCCTCGTCGAGGTAGCCCATGTCGCCGGTGTGCAGCGTGCCGCTTTGCATGGCGGCGGCGGTGGCTTCGGGCTTTTGCCAGTAGCCCTGCATCACACATTTGGAGCGCAGGCAGACCTCGCCGACCTCGCCCTCTGCGCAGTCCCGTCCATCGTCGCCAACGATGCGCAGCGCGGTGCCCAGGTAGGCCTGGCCGGCGGACGCGAGCCGCTTGCGGTCGGTGTCGCTGCCGTCCAGGATGTGCTGGTGCTTCAGCAGCGTGGTGCCCAGGCCGGCCTCGGTCATGCCGTAGATCTGCATGAACACCGGGCCGAACACGGCCCGCGCCCGCAGTGACAGCGCCACCGACATCGGCGCCGAGGCATACACCACCGTGTGCAGGGACGAAAGGTCGAACGGCGTCTGTTCCTGCACCTCGAGCATCATCGAAATCATGGTCGGCGCCAGGTGCGCGGAAGTCACGCGCAGGGTCTGGATGCTGCGCAGAATCTCGGTCGCATCGAAGCTCCGGTGCAGCACGATGGTGGCACCGGCCACCAGGTAGGTCAGCAGCTCGGTGGGCCCACCGATGTGATAGAACGGCATCACGACCAGCATGCGGTCGGTCTGCACCGCGGCATGCGACTGCGCCTGCGTGCGCGCCTGCTCCAACTGGCCTTCGTTGCCCAGCATCACGCCCTTGGGCACGCCGGTGGTGCCGCTGGTGTAGATCAGCAGGAAGGTGTCGTCTTCCACGGCGCGGAAGGCGGGCTCGCCTGGCGACGCGCAAGCAAGCAAACTTTCATACGAGAGCGTGCCGCCTTCACCGGCTTCATCGCCTTCACTACCCTCGAAGCAGATGAAATGGGTGCCGGTCGGCAGCTGTTGACGCAGCGCCTTGGCCCGCTCCGCGTATTCGGCCTCGAAGATGAAAACCGCCGGCTGCGCGTCGGCCAGGATGCCGGCCTGCTCGGCTTCCGAAAGCCGGTAGTTCAGCCCCAGCCCCACGAAGCCGCCGAGCGCAGCCGCGCCATACACCTCCAGGTATTCGGGGCAGTTGCGCGACAACACGGCGATGCGGTCCTGTTGCACACAGCCCAGGCCGGCGAGTGCGTTGATGAGCCGCACTACGCGTTCATGGAAGGTGCGGTGGCTGATGCTGCGGCCTTCGAACAGCAGGGCCGGGTGGTTGCCGAAGCACCGCGCGTTGCGCTCGATCACGTCGCCGAGAATCATGCGGCCTCCTTGGCGCAGCGCGCCATCATCTGGGCCGTGCCCTGCTGGGCGATGCTGCCGTCGGCCTTCTTCAGCGTGATGCGGCGTTCGACCACGCCGCGGCCGGGTCTGGACGTGGTGCGCTTGGCCGCGATCTCCACCTCCACATGCACCGTGTCGCCGATGCACAGCGGCGCCGCGTAACGCCAGTCGCTGAAGCCCAGCGCGCCGATCACGTCGGCGCCCAGGTCGGGGAAGGGCGTGGCCATCGCCATCGCCACATGCACGCCGTAGGTGCCCTGGAAGATCCGTTGCCCGGCGATCGACTGGCCGGCAAACTCGGCATCGGCGTGGATCGGGTGCCAGTCACCGCTGGTCATGCAGGCCAGCGTCAGGTCGGCTTCGGTGAGGGTGCGGCCGGTGCTGGTCCAGCGCTGGCCGACTTCGATGGCTTCGAAGCTGGTGCTCACGATTTCGCTCCGACCGTTGTCGGCAGATGTTGTGCGAAGAAGGCCTTGGCCTCGGCATGCGCCGACGCGATCACCTCGGCCGCGCCACGCGTGTAGAAGCCGTGGTCGGCCTCTTCATAGACCCGCACTTCGACCCGCGGGTTGCCAGCCGTGGCGGCTTCGATCCGGGCGCGCACGGCGGGCGGCGCATAACGGTCCTTGCCGCCGAAGTACATCAGCAGCGGTTGTTTCAGATCGCCGGCTTCGTCCAGCTTTTTCTCGATGCCCACGCCGTAGAAAGCGATGCTCGCATCCACCGGCAAACGTGCCGCCGCCAGGTAGGCCAGCTTGCCGCCGAGGCACATGCCGACCAGGCCCACGCCGCTGATGCCGGGCTGGGCGCGCGCATGGGCCAGGGTGGCGCCCAGGTCCTGCACGCCGAGGTCTTCGTCGAACTTTTCCAGCACGGCGAAGGCGCGCTGCATGTCTTCCTTCGAATGGCTCAGCGACAGGCCGGGCTCGACGCGCCAGAACAGATCGGGCGCAATGGCCAGGTAGCCGTCGCGGGCATATCGGTCGGCCACTTCGCGGATGTGCGGCGTCACGCCGAAGATCTCCTGCACCACCAGCACGGCATGGCCGTTGGGCTGGTCGGGCAGGCTCACGTAGGCGTTGAAATGCTGGCCGCCGCCGGCGTCGATGGGATCAATTCTGCTGGTCATTGCTGTCTCCTTTTTCTTGTGTTGGTTCAGACGCCGTAGCGCCCGGCGATGATTTCGCGTGCGATCGACGAGCGGTGGATCTCCACCGTGCCGTAGCCGATCGACATGCCCCGCGCATCGCGAAAGTAGCGCTCGAAGGGGTACTCTTCCGACAGCCCGTAGGCGCCGGCCAGCTGCATGGCCTCGTTGGTCACGCGCACCGCCATCTGGTTGGTATAGGCCTTGGTGATCGAGGTGTCGGCGATGCTCGCGTGGCCTTCGTCGACCCGCGTCGCGGCGCGGTACAGCAGGGCGCGCGCGGCCTCGATGTCCATCGCCATGTCGGCCAGCTTCCACTGCAGGCCCTGGTTGTCGGCCAGCGGTTTGCCGAACTGCTGGCGGTCCTTCACATGGGCCACCACGTTTTCGAAGGCCGACTGCGCGATGCCCAGGCACACCGGCGGGTTGCCGCTGATGCGGTCGGCGTCCAGCACGCCCAGCAGCTCGCGCATGCGGCCCGCGGGGAGGAACAGGTTGTCGGCCGGGATGCGGCAGTTGTCGAACACCAGCTCGGCCATGCCCGTGCCGCGCAGGCCCAGCAGGTCGAGGTGTTTGCCGATGGTGAAGCCGGGCGTGCCGCGCTCGACCAGCACCGCGCCGACACCCTTCATGCCGGGCGCGGAGTCGAGCCGCACCAGCACCAGGAACAGGTCGGACACCTGGGCCGCGGTGCACCACAGCTTGCTGCCGTTGATGACGAAGGCGTCGCCCTCGCGCACGGCCCGGGTCTGCACGTTGCCGACGTCGGAGCCGGCATTGGGCTCGGACATGCTCCACGCTGTGAGCAGCTCGCCCTTGACGATGCGCGGCAGGTACTTCTGCTTGTGGGCTTCGGAGCCGATGCCGAGGATGGCCCGCGGCGTGGCGCCGTCGGTGCATGAAAACAGCATGGCGGTGTTGGCGCAGTAACGTGCCAGCTGCTCGACCACCAGCACGTTCTCCAGCAGGCCCAGTTCCGAGCCGCCATAGGCCGACGGCATGAACATGCCGGTGTAGCCGTGGTCGGCCAGCACCTGGATGTTGGCGATGGGCGCCTTGTAGTTCTTGTCGGCCGCGGCGGCGCCGGGCGCGAAACGTTCACGGGCCAGCGCGCGCACGTTGTCGCGTATCAGGCGTTGTTCTTCGGTCAGTCCGAGGTCTTGCATGGGGCAGGGCTCAGGTTCGGTTGTGTTCGCTGGACTCGTCTTCGGTGCGTTCCCACACCTCGCGGCCGATCGGATTGCGCAGCTCCTCGGCCAGGTGGCCGACGATGCCGATGGTGCGGCCGATGACGGCCAGGCCGCGGCACAGCCGCCAGGGAATGTCCAACTCGGATGACAAGGCGCCGATGGCCCCCGTGGCGTTGACGGGCAGCTGGCCCGGTTTGTTCAAGGCGCGCTCGGCCGCCTCGGCCACCAGCTGCATCAGCGCCACGTAGCGGCCGCTGAGGCCGTTGGCTGCGGCCAGGTTGAACAGCGCCGGTGTGCGCGGGTCGATGGGTTTGTGCAGTGGGTGGCCGATGCCGGGGATCGACGTGCGGCTGGCCTTGTGGCGGGCCACGATCTCCTCGGCCAGCGCGGGCAGCTGCTCCATCGTCGTCTCGGGTGTGATGGCCTCCTGCAGCAGCCGTGCCGAGCCCTCGGCCGTGCCGGCGAAGGTGGTGCCCATGCCCAGGATGCCAGCCGCCACCGCGCCCTGCAGCGACTCGGGTGCGCCCAGGTAAGTGAGCCGCGCGGCGATCACCATCGGCGTCATGCCGTGTTCGACCAGCGTGCCGAGCATGGCGTTGAACACCTGCGATTCACCGGCGTCGGGTTTGCGGCCCTTGATTTCGAGGAAGGCGAAATCGCCGAGGTTGAGCTTGCCGAGGATGTCGGAGCACAGGTCGAGGCCCTGCACGGTGATGCTGGTCTGGTTGCTCCAGCCCATGTCGGACTTGAGTTTCTTCGGCGTGCGCGCCGCGGCTTTTGCCATTGTCTTGTCTCCTGTCTTTGGTGTGGGCGCGAAGTTATCACCGGGCTTGCATCAATACAATCGATGGGCGGCATGTGCTGTATTCGCCCGGCTGATGAAGCCCGCCCCTCCATGGACCTCCAGAAAGTCGACCTCAACCTGCTGCTGGCCTTCGACGCGCTGATGCAGGACGGCAACCTCACACGCGCCGGCTTCCGGCTGGGTTTGTCGCAGCCATCGATGAGCCACGCGCTGGCGCGGCTGCGCAAGCTGTGGGGCGACCCGCTCTTCGTGCGTGTGCCCAGCGGCATGGAGCCCACGCCGTTCGCGCTGCAGATCTCGGTGGCGGTGCGCGAAGGCCTGGCGCTGTTGCAGGGCGCGCTGGGCGTGGCGGCGGTGTTCGACCCGAAGACCTGCAACCGCACCTTCCAGATATTGATGAGCGACATCGGCGAGCTGGTCTACCTGCCCACGCTGATCACCAAGCTCAAGACCGCCGCGCCCGACGTGAACCTGCGCATCCTGCAACTGCCGCGCGAGTCCTACCAGGAAGCCTTCAGCAGCGGCGAGGCCGACCTGGCCATCGGCTACTTGCCGGCGCTGAAGGCTGGCTTCTACCAGCAGCGGCTGTTCGTCGACTCGTACATCTGCATCGCCCGCGAAGGCCATCCACGCGTCAGCCGTTCGCTCACGCTGGCCCAGTTCACCGACGAATCGCACATCCTGGTCGAGCCCGCCGGCTCGCGCTACAGCACGGCGTCGCTGCAGTCGTCGACCACCACCTTCATCGAACGCCACCTGGTCGACCAGGGCCTGAGCCGCCGCGTCGCGCTGCGTGTGCCGCACTTCATGGTGGTGCCGGGCATCGTGCAACACACCGACCTGCTGGCCACCGTGCCAGGCTCGGTGGTGGCCCACATCAAGCCCATGCCGCGGGTGCAGCTGCTGCAGCTGCCCATCGCCACGCCGACCTACGAGGTGT
>JAQGMQ010000271.1 GCA_028292305.1 Rhodoferax sp. | reverse complement strand
TGCCGTTGGCCAGCCGAGCCACCGCGCCGCTCGCGACCGAGTGCACGATGAAGAAGCCGACGGTGACCACGCAGATGCCGGCGATGATGACCGGCAGTGCAGCCGACAGCGTGAGCGCCAGGCCGAGCAGCGTGACCACCGCGCCGCAGGCGACGATGCGCGCACGGCCCAGCCGGTCGACCAGCGCGCCGGCCGAGGACGAGGCAAAGATGCCGAACACATACGACAGGAAGATCAGGCCGATCCGGGTCTGCCCGAGCTGGTAGGGCGCCGCCATCAGGCGAAAGCCGGCGTAGTTGTAGATGGTCACGAAGGCGCCCATGCTCAAGAAACCCACCGCAAAAAACCGCCGCATCCCGGCGTCCGCCAGGTGCGTCTTCCAGGCCTGCAGGTGAAAGCGCAGATTCAGCCCGGGTTGCCGCTTGAAGTTGCGCGAGGGCGGCAAAAGCAGGATGAAGGCCAGCGCTGAAATGCCGGCGATCACCGACAGCGTGCCCATGGCCGCCCGCCATGAAAGGAACTCGGTCAGCCCGCCGATGGCCACGCGCCCGACCATGCCGCCGAAGGCCGTGCCGCCCACGTACAAGCCCATGACCTTGCCCAGGCGGGCGGGCGGCACTTCTTCGGCCAGGTAGGCCATGGCAATCGCGGGGACCCCACCCAACGCCAACCCTTCGAGGGCGCGCGCGACCAGCAGGGTGGGCCAGTCGGGGGCGAACGAGGCGACGAGGTTGCACGCCGCGGCGGCGGCCATCGACACGAACATCAGGCCACGGCGGCCCCAGGCCTGGGACACCATGCCCGCGCACACGATAGAGAAGGCCAGGCAGGCGGTGGTCAGCGACAGGGCCAGCGAACTGGTGGCCGGCGACACGCCGAATTCTTTGGCGAACTCCGGCAGCAAAGGCTGCACGCAATAGATCAACGAAAAGGTGGCGAAGCCGGCCAGGAACAACGCGGTGCTCATCTTGACGACGGCTTGTTCGTCGGGCTTGGGGGCAGGCGCCGCGTCGGCGCGCAAGGACGCCGGCGCGGGTGATGCGGTCATGGTCAGATCCGCGGTCGGCTCATCGGCGAAGGGCGCCGTGTGAGGCGCTGGGTGAGGCGCTGGGTGAGGCGCTGGGTGAGGGGTGGCGGAGGTGGTGGTCATGAACGGCAGACGGTAGGTCATGCTGCCAGATAACGGATGCCTGGTGGTGTCGCAGGTCATTGCGTCGGACAGGCGCAGGACCTACGAACGGGCGGGAGCTGGCCGCCCCTCCTTGAAGCGACCACGCCGTTCAACCCTCAAGCCACAACGTCCTTCGGGAAATCCGTTGATGCCGCCAGGGCCTTCCACTGCGCCGTTTCCTTCTCCACGAACGCATGCTTTTCGCTGATGACGCGCAACGTGTCGGTGCCCAGCGGCAGGCGCAGTGGCGGGGTGGCGCTGGTGGCCAGCTGCATCACGGCCTGGGCCAGGCGCACGGGGTCGCCGGGCTGGTTGAGGTTGATCCTGGTGGCGGCTTCGCGCACGGCTCCGGCGGTGGCGGCGTAGTCGCCCAGGATGCGTGGCGAGACCGACAGCGAGGTGCTGTCGAGGAACTCGGTGCGGAAGTACCCCGGCTCGACCACCGTGGCGTGGATGCCCAGCGGCGCGAGTTCGCCGTGCAGGGCTTCGGTGAGGCCTTCCACCGCGAACTTGGTGGAGCAGTACACCCCGAAGCCGGGGCCCGACTGGTAGCCACCGAGCGACGAGATGTTGATCACATGCCCGGCGCGGCGTTCGCGCATGGCGGGCAGCACGGCGCGGGTCACGTTCAGGAGGCCGAACACGTTGGTGTCGTACAGGGGGCGCACTTCTTCGGCGCTGGCTTCTTCGACCGCGCCGAGCAGGCCGTAACCGGCGTTGTTGACCAGCACGTCGATACGCCCGAAGCGGGCCAGGCCGGCTTGCACGGCGCGGGCGGCCTGGGCTTCGTCGGTGACGTCCAGCGCGACGGGCAGCAGCGCGTCATGGCGGCCGAAACGCTTGTCGATGGAGGCGGCATCACGCGCTGCGGCGACGACTGCGTCGCCTTGCGCCAGCGCAGCCTCGGCAATGCGCGCGCCGATGCCGCGAGAGGCGCCGGTGATGAACCAGACGCGGGGTGAAGAGGTGTTCGAGGAAGAAGTTGCAGCAGTCATGGTGAAGTCCTTTGAAGTGGAAGATCGGTTGCGGCGGTACGTCCATCGTGCTGCCGTGGGATGAACTTTAGGCAATGCATTGCCATCGCACTAGCCCATAATCACTGGCTTCATACGCAAATAAAACTTGTCAATAGAAAGCGCACGACATGGCCTTGAATGAACTCCGCGCCATCGCCACCTTTGCCAAGGCGGCCGAACTCGGCAGCCTGCGCCAGGCCGCGGCAGCGCAAGGCATCACGCCGCAAGCGGCGAGCCATGCGCTGGTGCAGCTCGAGTCGCACCTGGGTGTGCGGCTGTTCCACCGCACCACGCGCAGCTTGAGCCTGACCGAAGAAGGCCGGCAATTCCTGGAGGCCGCGCAGCCCGGCCTGGCCACGCTGCAGCACGCGGTGCAGGGCGCGCGCCGCGGCCGTGAAGAGATCGCCGGGCCGTTGCGCATCGTGGCGCCGCGTTCGGTGCTGCTCGACGTGATCTGGCCCGTGGTCGAGGCCTTCTGCCAACGTTATCCGCGGATCGAGCCCGACATCCTGCTCGACGACCGCGTCGGCAATTGGGTCGAGGACCGGGTCGACGTGGGCTTTCGGTCCGGCGGCCCACCCGAAGGCGGTGTCATCGCCCGCAGACTTCTGACGCTGCAACTGGTGGTGTGCGCCACGCCCGGCTACCTTGCCGCGCATGGTGCGCCAGCCAGCATCGACGACCTGGCCCACCACCGCTGCAGTTGCTTCCGCCACCCGGGCACCGGCAAGCCCATGCCCTGGGAATTCAAGGTGGGCGACGAGATCGTCTCGCGCGCCATACCCGCGGCGTTCTGCAGCAACGACATCGAGATCGAAGCCCGCGCGGTGGCGGCCGGCCAGGCCATCGGCCAGTTGCTCGGCCCCACCGCTGCGCCGCTGGTGCGCACGGGCCGCGTGCTGCCGCTGCTGACCCAGCACACCTCGGACCACCTGGGCCTGTATGTCTATTACGGCAGCCGCACGGCCCAGCCCGCGCGGGTGCGCGCCTTCATCGATCTGGCGGTGGAGATGGTGGCGGGCAACAGCGCGTATTTCCTCGAACCACACGAGCTGGCAAGCGCGCCGGCAAAGACCCGCAAGCCAAAGCAGCGACCTGCGCGCGCATAAGCGCAACACGGCGGCGCTGGCCATAATTTCACTCCCCCCACGAAACCTCTCAGCCATGGCCCAACACATCGGCATCGTCGGCTGCTCCGCCGAAGGCGCGGCGCTTTGTTACCGCACCATCTGCACCGAAGGCGCCCAATGGATGGGCCCGCACGCGCACCCGGAGGTGTCGATGCACACCCATTCGCTGGCCGACTATGTCGACTGCCTGAACCGCGGCGATTTGCAGGGCGTGGCCGAGCTGATGCTGTCCAGCGCGTTCAAGCTGGCCCAGGTGGGCGCCGATTTCCTGATCTGCCCCGACAACACCATCCACCAGGCCATGGACACCGTGGTGCCCCGCTCGCCCCTGCCCTGGTTGCACATCGCCGAGGTGGTGGCCGCCGAGGCCGCGGCCCGCGGCTTTCAGCGGCTGGCGCTCACGGGCACGCGCTGGCTCGTCGACAGCGCCGTCTATCCCGACAAGCTGGCGGCGCTGGGGCTGGCCTGCGTCAAGCCCACGCTGGCGGAACGCGACGAGATCAACCGCATCATCATGGACGAGCTGGTGATGGGCCAAGCACGGCCGGAAGGCGTGGCGTGTTTCCAGCGCGTCATCGCCCGCATGCAGGCGCAAGACAACTGCGACGCCGTGGTGCTGGGCTGCACCGAGATCCCGCTGATCATCAACGACGAGAATTCGGCGCTGCCAACGCTGGATTCGACCCGGCTTCTGGCGCGGGCGGCGCTGCGGCGGGCGGTTGAGGGTCACTCTGCGGGCTGACCATGGCGTGCCTGCGGTGATTAGCCGGTCTATTCACCGCATATTTTGCGGTGATTAAGCGCATAATCACCGCATGCCTGACCACGACAGCCCGTTCTACATCTGGCAAGACCCCCAATGGCCCGCCCTGCGTTACGACGCAACGGCGTTGGCCGAACCCTTGGCGCAGGTGCACCGTGCGCAGGGCCGTCTGCTCGGATTGCTCGGGGAAGTGGGTGCCACGCAGCGTGCACTGGCCACCTTGCAGGTGCTGGCCCAGGAGGTGGTGAAGACCAGCGAGATCGAAGGCGAACGCCTGAATCTGGCCAGTGTGCGTTCGTCGATCGCGCGACGCATGGGGGTGGACATCGGCGCACCGGCGCCAACCGACAGGCACGTGGAAGGCGTGGTCGACATGGTGCTCGACGCCACCAGCCGCTTCGATGCGTCCCTGACCGCCGAGCGCCTGTTCGGATGGCACGCCGCGCTGCTCCCCACGGGTTACAGCGGCATGGCACGCATCCGCACCGGTGACTGGCGCGACGATGCGAGCGGGCCGATGCAGGTCGTCTCCGGCCCGCATGGCCGGGAAACCGTGCACTTCCAAGCTCCGCCTGCGGTTGGCCTGCCGGCGCAGACCGAGGCTTTTCTGCGCTGGTTCAACGCCGCGGTTGTGGGCGACCCGCTGGTCAAGGCGGGCCTGGCGCACCTGTGGCTGGTCACCTTGCACCCGTTCGACGACGGCAACGGCCGCATCTCGCGCGCCGTGGGCGACATGGCGCTGGCACGCGCCGACGGCACACCGCAACGCTTCTACAGCCTCAGCGCACAGATCCAACGCGAGCGCAACGACTACTACGACCAGCTCGAGGCCGCACAAAAAGGCGGGCTCGACGCCACGGCTTGGCTCGCCTGGTTTCTAGGTTGCCTGCTGCGCGCGGTGCAAGGCGCGGATGACCTCCTCGCCGAGGTGCTGGCCAAGGCCCGCTTCTGGCAACACTGGGCTGGAACGTCGATGAACGAACGTCAGATCAAGCTGGTGAACCGATTGCTGGATGGCTTCGACGGCAAACTCACCACCGCCAAGTGGGCCGTGATCGCCAAGTGTTCGGCCGATACCGCCTTGCGCGACATCACCGATCTGCTGGCACGTGGCGTCCTGGTGAAAACCGAAGGCGGCGGGCGCAGTACAGCTTACGTGTTGGCGGGTGGGGCTTCCGCGCGAAGGCCGGGCTCCCACCACATGCCAGTGGCGTTCACATTGAAGCGGCCACCCGCTCAGCCCCTCACTCGGCGGAAGCCCCCGAAGCCTTCACCGCCCCACCCCACTGCTGGATCTCGCTGGCGATGAAACGGTCGAACTCGGGGCCGGTACCGGGTGCGGGCTCGGAGCCGCGTTCGCGGATGAAGCGGCCGAGCTGATCGCCGTTCAACAGGTCGACCACCTCGCGGTTCAGCCGCTGCAGGATCTCGGGCGGCGTGCCCTTGGGCGCCATCAGGCCGAGCCAGCCCACGGCTTCGAAATTCTTGAACTCGGGCAGGCCGCTTTCGCGCACCGTGGGCACGTCGGGCAGCTGCGACGAACGCGTGGCCGAGGTCACGGCCAGCGGCACGGCGCGCCTGGACTGGATGTGTGGCAGCGCGGCCGTCACCGAGTCCACCATCAGCGGCACCTGGCCCCCCAGAAAGTCGGCCTGCGCCGGCCCGCTGCCGCGGTAGGGGATGTGGGTGATGAACACGTGGGCGCGGGCCTTCAGCATCTCGCCCGACAAATGCTGCGTGCCGCCGATGCCGGCGCTGGCGTAGTTGAGCTTGCCTGGCGACAGGCGTGCCTTGGCCACCAGGTCCTTGATCGACGTGATGCCCGAATCCGGCGTGGCCAGAAAGATCAACGGCACCTTGGCGATGAGCGAGATGCCGACCAGGTCCTTGGTCGGGTCGAAGCCGACCTTCTTGTACAAGGTCTGGTTCACCGCCATGGCACTGCCGGCGACCAGCAGCGTGTAGCCGTCGGGCGCGGCACGCACCACGAATTCGCTGCCGATGTTGCTGCCCGCGCCGGCCTTGTTGTCGACGATCACGGTCTGGCCCAGCCGGTGCCCCAGCTGCTCGGCCAAGGCGCGGGCGAAGATGTCGGTGGCCTGCCCGGGCGGGAAGGGCACGACCAGCCGGATCGGCTTGTCGGGCCAGGCGGCCTGTGCCGGCGCGGCCAGAGCGAACACCAGCCCGGCCGCGACAGCGGTGGCCATAAGGAATCGGCGAGGGAATGCCATGGGATACGTCTCCTGCGTTTTTATCAACGGCGCCATTGTGCCGCGCCGCCCTGCCGCAACCTCGGTCCGACGGCATCAAGCCATGCCGCCTTCAGCGCTGGCGGACAAGGCACGCAGCCAAGGGCCCAACGCCTCACTTGTTCTTCATCTGGATCACCAGGCCATCGGCCGTCACGGTGATCTTGCCCGGCTCCATGCCCAGGCCATCGGCCAAGGCCAGATCCTTGTCGGTCAGCTGGTGCAGCACCACCTCCTGCAGCGCCTGCGCGGCCAGCACGGGCGCGTAGGTGTCGAGCATCTCCGACACCTCGGCCCGCAGGCCGGGAAACCGCAGCGTGTTGACCTTGATTTCGTAGGCCCGCAGCGTGCGGTCGCTGGGCTCGTAACGCAGCGCGAAGTCGAGGTCGAGCTTGCCGCTGTAGCTGCGGCGCAGCGCCTGGCCCGCGGCTTCCACGGGGATGTCGGCATGGATGCGGTTGTCGGCCGGCAGCAGGCGCAGCGCCGGTGGCTGCAGGGCCAGGTCGAACAGGCCGGCGATCGGATAACGCAGCGGAAACTTGCCAGCCATGGCGGCCTGCATCTGCGCGGCGGAAACGGTGAAGCGGGGCTGCGCCTGGGCGGTGGGCACGAAGCCCGCGGCGGCCAGCGTGAGCCCGGCCAGCGGGCGGGTGAGGCGGTTCAAAAAATGTCGGCGGTGCATCGGTATCCTTGTTCCTGGCCGGCCAGGCACTCGGGCCGGCGGCATGGACACAGCTTAACGGCGCCCCGCGGCGCATCTGCAAACGGCGCACGTGCACACGCAACCAGATGCGTCAGCCCCGGGACTCCATCACCACGGCGCGCATGGCCTGCTCGGCTCGGCCATCGTCATCGGCATGGTCACCACCAGGTCGATGGCGCCAAGGCGGCGTACTTCCAGGCCGTCGATGGCTTCGCGGTCGTTCAGCGCATGGGCGCAGTCGAGTTCGCCGCGCTGCACCGCCGGGATGGTCTCGAACGACAAAGCCTGCGGGTGAACACGCTTTCGGCCGCGCGTGTGAGGCTGCCCTCGCGGGCGATGGCGACGAAGGTTTTGAGTTGGTAGAAGGACGTGACCCGTGGACGCGCCGCCGGGCTTTGCAATTTATCATTGTAATTTTAACTTCACAAGTTAAAATTACGATAATGATCAATCGAAATGCCCGGTCTGCCGTCCGCCAAAAGCTGCAACAGATGCCCGCTGTCGTGCTGCTCGGGCCACGCCAGGTTGGCAAGACCACGCTTGCCCGAGAGATCGAAAGCAACTGGCCTTCCGGCTCCGTGTACCTCGATCTTGAAAGGCCCGCGGACCGGCTGCGCCTGGCAGATGCAGACAGCTACCTGCGCGGCCAGCAGGGCAAGTTGGTCATCATGGACGAGATTCACCGCGTCCCTGGTGTCTTCGAAATTTTGCGCGGCATCATCGACGACAACCGGCGCGCCGGGCAACGCACAGGGCAGTTCTTGCTACT
>JAQGMQ010000265.1 GCA_028292305.1 Rhodoferax sp. | reverse complement strand
GCCGGCCGCGTGTTCGCCGTAGAGGCTGGCCATCCATTCGTCCATGTTGAACGGCGCGACGATCCAGCCCGCCAGGTTGCGCCGGCGTGCGTCGACCGAGCTCACGTCGGCACCGCGCTGGTATACCGGCAGGAACATCACGAAGCCGGCCTTCACGTTGGCACCGGTTTCCAGCAGGCGGCCGAGTTTGGGCGTGATGGTGGCCATGCCCGAATCGCGGGCGCGCTGCATGGTGTCGTGGCGCGCCGGGTCGGCAAACAGGTCGAGCCCGATCGCCGTGGCGTGGCGCGCCAGCCCGGGCTCGATCTGCGTCAGCGGCGCCCAGGCGGCGGCGCCGGTGTCGGCGGTGGTGAGGGTGTAATCGGGCAGGCCGCGCTGGCGCTGCGTGGCGATGTGTTCCGCGCGGTCGGCCGGCGTCACCAGCGGCGCCCAGCCCACGCCCTCCAGCCCGGCAAAGTCGGCCCCGAGCTTCAGCGCGGTCACATAGTCGCGAAACACGGTGCGTGTCACGGGTGCTTCGGAGGCCGCGAACAGCCCCTGGATGCCGCGCAGCATCTGCTCCTGCGCCTGCATGCGCTGGTCGATGCGGCTCAGGAACGAACGCAGGTTGAAGTCGGCCTGGGCACGGCGCTCCATGACCACGTTCTGGTTTTCGTGCTGCCACAGCCAATAGGTGGTGCCCAGCGACGCGACCAGAACCAGCAGCGCCGCACCCAGGTGCTGCGACCAGTTGGCCGGGTATTTCAATCGTTCACCATGTCAGAAGTTGACCATGCCGCGCGCCAGTTCCGGAGAAAAGTATTTTTCGAAGATGCGCTGCACGGTGCCGTCCTGGCGCAGCCCTTCGATCACGGCGCGCCATTTGGCCTGTTCGGCTGACGAAAGCGATTTTTTCGACATGATGAGCCCATGGGGAATGGCCGGATCGTCCATTTCGATGATGCGGGTCACGTCTTTGACCTGTGTGCCCTGCACATCCATCATATCGAAAGGCTCGATGATCATGCCGTGGATGCGGCCCAGCTGCAAGACTTGGTAGAGCGGCTCCAGATCGGACGCATAACTGATGCGCCCCGCCGCCGCCAGCTGGTCGACCCACTGGTTGGCCCGCGCGCCATAACGAAAGCCGCGGATCACGCCCAGTTGAAGTTGCGGCCGGCTCTCGAAATCGGCCAGCTTGTCGACGCCGCTGTCCTGCCGCACCAGCAGGTAATAGCGGTTGGAGAAATACCAGGCAAATGCCGCGAAGCGTTCGCGTTCGGGGGTGGTGATGCCGGACAGGCTGAAGTCGAGCGCACCCGATTCGATGAGCTGCCAGATGCGGGCGCGCGGCAACACGGTGGTGGTGATGCTGCAGCCGCTGCGCTGCACCATGGCATCGGTCATGTCCTTGTCGATGCCGGTGCCGGTTTGCGCCGAATACAACAGTCCGTGCACGTGCAGGCCGAGCGTCAGCGAACGTGCGCAGTCGGGGCCACCATCAGCCGCGAACGCGGAGAGTGTCCCGAACGCCGCCAGCGCCAGCGCGCAGCAACGTAGGAGACGTAGAGGACGTAGAGGGCGTAGAGGGCGTAAAAGAGGAAGAAAGCCGTTGGAGTAGATCATGTAGCGCACGAATTTATCTCATCGGGGCGAATGTAAACCAATGTAAATAGGTGCAAAAGCACTTCTGCAATCCAGATTTACGTCAGAAAGGCTCCGCGCCGACGATCCAGCCCTCGAGCGGGTCGAGATCGGCGGGCAAACCATACGCCGGCTGCCCGCCACGGTGCTTCGTCTCGGCCTCTCCAGCCTGCATCAGGCACAGCACCGCGTCCAGCAGGTCGCCACTGGCGTCGGCGATCAGCGCATCGCGCTGCGCATGCGTGGCCTTGAGCCGCAGCGTGCCACGCAGCGGGCCGTGCGGCCCCTGGCCGGTCTCCAGCGCGTTGACCAGATCCTTGCGGGCGATCAGCCGGTCGGGCGTTTGCCGGGCCACGTCGTCGCTCTTGTAGCTGCGCCGGGCCACGCCGGGCAC
The DNA here is from genome assembly GCA_028292305.1 of Rhodoferax sp. GTDB lineage: Bacteria > Pseudomonadota > Gammaproteobacteria > Burkholderiales > Burkholderiaceae_C > Rhodoferax_B. Next base: position 1,628 of record JAQGMQ010000265.1, on the reverse strand, counting down.
GCCGGCCACGGGCGGACGCCAGCCGTCCAGCACCTGCCGCGCCAACAAGCCGGGGTAGGCCTCCAGCGCCACACGTTGCGTATCGCCCACATGCAGGCCCGGCAAGTGCACGCCGGCCTGCAGCAGCCAGGGCACGCCCGCATGCAGCATGTAGGCCACGGGCGGGTTGACCCACTTCATCGACGGGCTGGAGCCGGCGAAGGCGTCGGTGGCGCGGTGTGCGAACTTGCCGCCCACCGCCCGGGCGTCGCAAAACGCGGCGAAGGTGTCGCGGATCTCGGCCCGCGGGAGGCCCGCGTAATGCCGCATGCAGGCCAGCCAGTCGATCGGCCAACCCAGTTGCGTGACCAGTTCGCGCGGCAGGCCGAACGGAAAGTCGAACCCGCCCGTCCAGGGGCCGGGCTGCGCAAGCCAGGCGCCCCAGGCTTCGAGCGTGGTGAAGCGCTCCAGCCGCTGCAACACGACGCGGCCGCGCGCCAACTCGCCATGCGCCACCACGATGGGTTTGCGCTTGCTCGGGCTGCTGGAGAAGTCGCAGCCGACCAGGGCATGGGTCGATGCGTTCACTTTGCCATGTCCCTCACCCCAGCGCCAAGGCCAGCACGCCGGCACCGATGCAGGCCGCGCCCAGCAACCGCAGGCCGCGCTGGCCCTCGCCCAGCAAGTGGCCACCGAGCAGCGCGGCGAACAGCATCGACACCTCGCGCGCCGGCGCCACATGCGACAGCGGCGCCACCTTCACGGCGTACAGCACCAGCACATACGACACCGGGCTGATGATGCCCACCACCACCGCGTATTTCCACTGCTGGCGCCAAAGCGCGCGCGCCGCCGGCAGATCGCGCAGCACCAGCGGCGCCACGAACAGCAGCCGGATGTAATTGCCGAAGTAGTCGAGCAGGATCGGCGACATCAGCAGGATCTTGACCGCGTAGCCATCGACCACGGTATAGCTGGCGATGAAGGCCCCGGTCAGCAGCCCGTAGACCATGCCTTTGCGCACCCGCTGGGTCTTTTCCGGATCGTGCGAAGCTCGCCACAACTGGGGCCCGCCGGCGATGAGAAACACGCCGCCCACCACGCCGAGGATGCCCAACAGGCCGAGCGCCGACAGCTTTTCGCCCAGCACCAGCACCGCCACCATTGACGACAGCAGCGGCCCCGAGCCGCGCGCGAGCGGATACACCACCGTCAGGTCGGCCTTGCGGTAGCCGCGCAGCAGGGTCACGAAATACACCGTGTGCAGCATCGCGCTGAGCACCAGCGCCAGCCATTCGTTGCGGCCCCAGCGCGGCAGCTCGTCGATGCCGAGCCAGATGCCCAGCGGCGCCCAGAAAATGGCCATGACCACGCCCGTGAACGCCGAGAAGCGCACGTCGCCGCCGGCCTTCTTGGCCATGATGTTCCAGCTGGCGTGAATCAGGCCGGCCAGCAGGACGAGGAATAAGGCGGAGGCGGACATGCCGTGCAAGGTTCGAGTTCGGCGATTGGCCAAACCGCATCAGCGAGAGCCAGGCCGGCTGGTCGGCAGCGGCCCGGCAGTTTCAAGAGAAGTGGACGCTCAGACCCTGCCGATGATCGCGGCCGTGGCCATGAGTTCTTCAAGCAGCGCCAGCGACACCTTGCCC
>JAQGMQ010000188.1 GCA_028292305.1 Rhodoferax sp. | reverse complement strand
CCACCTGCCATCTCTGAAAGACCTACATAATGACCGTCAAGCTGCTTTCTTCGTGGGGTGCACAGCCCTCTGGCACGCTGTACACCACCGACGCGGCCACCGAAACTGCTATGGTCACCTCCAAGGTGGCCACTGCAACTTTGACTGGCGGGGTGCCCTGGCTCCCTTCCCTGGGTACGCCAAATGTTGGAGACGGCGGCGTGGTCTCCAAGTATCCGCTCGCGCAGTTCTGGAAGGGTCCAATGCCCAAGCTGGCGGCGGCGCGTTCACGAGGCCCAGCAGCGCCGCCCCGCATCGCATTCACCGGAGATTCCAATTTGTGCGGCGACAGCGCCGCAGGGGCCTCCAGCAGCATTGGCGCGCGAAGCCTGTGCTTCCCTTTTCTGATTGCCCGCGCCCTTGGCTGGCAAACCGGCACGATCTTTGGCGACCAGAACATGGCTAGCGCGTCGACTGCGACAACGCCGAATCAGTACGACCCACGGGTCGTGCTTGGCTCGGGCGTGACCGTGGGCGCAGCCGGCGTAACCTTCGGTGGTCGGGCCTTTGAATTGGCTGTCGCGTCGGGCTTCCTCTCTTTTACTCCCACGGTCGCGGATGGACTCTTTGACAAGGTACGCTTTTGTTTTGCTCGTACTGCCACGGTGTCCAGTGCCAGTGTCGACATCCTGATTGATGGCGTGGTCGTAGGCAATGTGAGCCAAGTTGGTGCGAATGACACCATGTATTCGCCCACATACACCGTCACAAAAGGCTCGCATCTGATCCAGTTGCGGAACAACGACGGAGCGCAGATCGCCCGCATCACGGGGATTGAAACGTGGGACTCGACCAACGGCGCGCCTATCTTGCTTCAAGGTGGCTGGTGCGGTGGCAAGTTGTCCGATCTGAGCAATGCAGCACTGGGATACAACTGTCTGCCGACGCTTGCGACGATGCAGCCTGACGCCGTGTTGCTCCACTGCACGATCAACGACATGATCAACGCGACGGCAATCGCTACCGTTAGCGCCGGCATCGATGCCATCAACTTGGCTATGGGTGGAACGGCCGACGTTATTAACACGGTGTCTTTCGCGGTAAATCTGGCGAAGACTTTGGACGGCACGCTGGATTCTTACGCAAGCTTGCTGCGGGCAAACGCCGCTTCGTACGGGGGTGCTTTCGCCGATGCAAGAGCGGCTACGGGTTCCTCTTACGGGGTTGCAAGCTCGCGGGGATTTACTTCCAATATCTATCACCCGAGCGCAGCTGGACAAGTGGCGATTGCCGGTATGTTCCAGCAGCTATTTCAGTAGAGCAGAAAACCGGTTGCATCAATGCCGCCAGTTTTCGTCGTCGTCCTCAATGTCTTGCGCGAATTGCTCAGGGTCGAAACCAAGCGGCAGGCCGAGATAGGCTCGGATAAGAACGTTGAGCAGCGCGCCGACGATCATCAGCCCGAAAGCAACGCCTAGCGCGCAGCGAATTAAATACCAGTCCATCCACCCACTGTACCCGAGGCTCCATGCCGAGGACGACACCCCCGCCGCCCAATGTCATTTAAAACAATCACCGCCCGAGAGCTGCCCCTCACGTTGCCCGAAATGCGCGCGCACCTGAAGCTGGACGATCCTGACCAGGTCAACCCGCTCGACGCCTTGATCAAGGCCCGCGCCGGTGCGGCGTGCGACTTCGCCCAGCACTACGCCGACCGCGCCATCGGCCTGCAGATGGTTGAGGCAGCCTTCCCGTGCTTTCCGCTCCTCGCCCTGGGTCTGCCTCTGTCGCCGGTCAAGGTTGTGTCCTCGGTGAAGTACACCGACGACGGCGGCACCGTGCAGACGTGTGCAAGCGGCTCCTACGACGTGAACGACTATGGGCGCAAGCACTCGCTCGTGCCGGCTTACGGCACGACTTGGCCCACCGCCCGTGACGCCTGGGACGCGGTCAAGGTGCGCTACACCTGCGGCTACGAGGCTGCGGATCTGCCCGATGCCGTGCGCTCGGCTCTGCTGCTGATCCTGGGCCACCTGCATCGGAACAACCAGGCCGTCAGCGCGCTGCGGCTCGACGAAGTGCCCATGGGTGCTGTCGACCTGCTCGACACCGTGAAACTCTGGAGCTTCTGATGTCCGACATCGGCGAATACGACTGCCTGGTGGCCATCCGCAAGCCTGCCGGCGCCGTGAACGCGTGGAATGAGCCCGTGCCCGAGGCCTGGCTGCCCGTAGCCACCACCTGGGCCAGCATCCGCCACCTGAGCGGCGTGGAGTCGATCCGCGCCGATGCCGTCACGTCCACGGTGCGCGCGTCGATCCGCATCTCGTACCGCAAGGGCATCGTCGCCAGCATGCAGGTGTTGCACGACGGCATGGTCTACAAGATCAATGCGGTGGTGCCCGACAAGATCAACAAAGAGCACGTCGACCTGGTGTGCGAGGTGATCTCATGAGCGACGGTGCCAACAGTTTCACGATCTCAATGGACACGTCGGGCCTGGAAAAGCTCTTCGACCAGCTCGGTGAAGACGCGGCTGCTGCGGTGCGGCCAGCGGCGCAGGCGGGTGCCCAGGTGCTATACGACGCAGTGCGCGCCAACGTCGCCGGCTTGGGCAAGAAAAGCGGCAAGCTCGCCGAGGCGATCTACCAGGCCTTCAGCCCTGAGCGGTCAGATCCCACCTACGCGGAATACCACGTCAGCTGGAACTCGAAAAAGGCGCCGCACGGCCACCTGGTGGAGCATGGCTACCTGATGCGATACAAGTCCTACAAGGGCGCCGACGGCCAGGTGCGGTTGATGGTGCGCCCCGGTATGGACGGCGTACAGCGGCCGCGCCGCGGCGATTCTCGGGCAACGAAAGACGCCTACTACATACCGCTTCCCCAGCCAGTGCAGGTCGCGGGCAAAGCCTTCATCGGTCGCGCGCAAAGCTCGATGGATCAGGCATTCACTGCCGCCGAGACCTTGCTACTCGACCGCGTTGGAAATTCCATCCCATGACTCTCGAACTCGAACTCATTGCCGCCCTGCAGTCGCAGTGCCCGCGCGTTTTGCCAGTCGTCGCGCCATACAGTACGCCGACCCCTTACGTGACCTGGCAGCACGTCGGCGGCCGTCCGCTGCGCTACCTCGACAACAGCGCCGCCGACAAGCGCAACGCCTACATCCAGGTCAATGTGTGGGCCGACACCAGCCTGCAGGCCATCACCCTGGCGCGCGCCATCGAAGACGCGCTGTGCGCCTGGCCGGGCCTGATCGCCGTGCCGCAGGGCGAGACGGTCGACGCATACGACGAAGGCGATGAGCGCAAGGGCACCGTCCAGACGTTCTCGGTATGGGGCGCCAGGTAGCCCACAAGATCCGGCCGCAAGGCCAAACCAGCGAAGCCGCACCGGGCAACCGATGCGGCTTTTTTGTTGCCCGCTGAGGGCGTCTCCCCACCGCTGCCCAGCAGCATTTTTCAAAGGCCAACACCATGTATTTACTCGCAGAGGGTAGCAAGTTCTTGTTCTCCAGCTCCTTCGGTTCCGCTGTCGCGGCCACCACAGTAACCAACGGCGACCCAGCCGCGATTACTGCGGCGGCTCACGGCTTCTCGGCCGCCGACGAGCTGCTGTTCGACTCAGGTTGGGAAGATGCGACCGACAGCATCTGGAAGGTGGCACCTGCGCCCTCCACGAACAACCTCAGCCTGCTCGCGCTTGACTCGTCCGACCAGCAGTGGTTCCCAAACGGCACAGGCGTCGGCACGTTGCGCAAGGTTAGCAACTGGATCGAGATCGGCCAAGTGCTCGACGTTCAGCCATCCGGTGGCGGCACCCGCAACGTCGACATCAACCCGCTGTCCAAGCGCAACGGCATCAAGATGCCCGCCGGCTTCGAAGCCTCGGGCATGGATCTCACGCTGGGCTATGACCCGAGCCTCGCCTCGCAGATCGCGCTGAACAAGCTCACGCGGAACCTGTCGTCAAAGATCGGCTTCAAGTTCCTCATGAACGGCGGCCAGACCGGCTACGGCTACGGCACCGCGCAGCTCGCGCAGATGCCCAACATCGCCAAGGGCTCGGCCGTGTCCGTCAAGTTGTCGCTCAGCTTCCGCGGCCAGTTCGTCGGCTACCCGAGCTAGCCCGCGCACCGGAAGTCTCCAGCCCGCTCGAACCGGGCTTTTCATGCCCTGCCAACCGTATGTGGCAAGGGCCTTTTTATTCGCACCAATAGAGCAGAACACACCATGCCAAAACTCGTCATCGGCAAAGCGCCCGCAACCTTCGAACTCGCTGTATCCATCCCCACGCCCACCGGCGAGCAGGACGTGGTCTTCATCGCCCGGCACTTCGCAACTAGTGCCTGGAACAAAATGCGCGAAACGCACATCGCGGCAACCAATGTGCACTTTGACGAACTGATCGCTGCGAACCGCACGGCCGCCGAAACCGCGTACGCGGAGGCGGTCAAGCCAAAGGGCCGTGCCAAGGCCGTCGAGGTTAACGCGGAAGAAAAGGAGGCTGCGATTGTTGCGCTAATTGCACCGCTGCGCGACAGCGATATGGCCGCAGCCAAGGCCCACGTGAGCGCTGTGTTCATGATGAAAGTGTTTAGCGGTTGGGACCTCGATGCACCCTTTACTGAGGCCGCCCTGGCCGAGATGTGCGACACGTATTCCGGCGCGCTCGAAGCCGTGTTCCAGGCCTACAACGAAACCTTGGCGGGCTTGCGCCTGGGAAACTCCGGGAAGTAGCCCGCGCCTGCTACACGCCCTCTACACCTGAAAGCGCGACCCCGGCCGGGCTACCGGCCATGGTCGGGTTCAACCTCTTCGCGCCGGTCAGAAGCGCAGAGGCGGCCACCGTCACCATCTGGCTGGAAAACCTGCCGGTTTTCGACCTGTTCTTAAACAAGATGGGCGATCAGTGGCGCGTGGGCATGAATGGCCCGGTCGGCCTTGATCACAACGTCTTGTTCCGGCATTTGGACCGGATGGGCCTCACGGCCGATGCGTGGGACGTGATGTTCGCCGACATCGTCACCATGGAACGCGCTGCTCTGAAAAAGATGAGCGAAAAGTAGTCAGCAGTATCAACAGCCAGGGCCCTCGGTGCAAACCGCGGGCCCTTTTCAATTGGGCCCATCAATGGCAGATGAACGCAAATCGAGCCTGGTCTTCGGTCTAAAGAACGACACCGGGGCCGGCATCGAAGACATCAAGCGCAGCGTGCGCGAGATGGCGCAGGACGTGAAAAAGTCCGGCCAGGATGCGGCCGCTGGCATCGCGAAGATCAGCGATGGCGCGGTCTCGGCGGGCGACAAGCTCACCCGTGAAGAGGCGCGGATTACCGCCGCCGCCAAGCGCATTGCGTTCGAGCTGAACACCCTCGGCAAGACCGCGTCGCAGAAGCTCGAAGCAAAGATCGACCTGCAGGGCCTTGACCCTGCGAAATTCAAGGCGTCGCTGGACTCACTGCGCCTGGCCGAGCAGTCCCTCGGCAAAGTCGGCGTGTCGGCCGCACAGACCGCTGCAGCGCTGCGCGGTGTGCCAGCGCAGTTCACCGACATCGTCACCAGCATCCAGGGTGGCCAGGCGCCCCTGACGGTGCTGCTGCAGCAGGGCGGGCAGCTGAAAGACATGTTCGGTGGCGCGGGCAACGCGGCCAAGGCCTTGGGGGGCTACGTGCTCGGCCTGGTCAACCCGGCTACCCTTGCCGCCGCTGCCGTCGGCGCGATCGCACTTGCTTACTACAAAGGTGGGCAAGAGGGCGCGGAGTTCAACAAGTCCATCATCCTGTCTGGCAACGCGATCGGCGTCACCACGAGCCAGTTGCAGACGTATGCACAGGCCATCGCGAAGAGCACCGGCTCGCAAGGGGCAGCCGCTGCCGGCCTGGTCGAGTTCGTCAACGCCGGCAAGGTGGGTGCCGAGAACCTGCAGGCCTTCACCCAGGCCGCCATCGTTTTCGAGAAGGCCACGGGCCAGTCGGTGGCCAACACCGCCAAACAGTTCGCCGAGCTGGGCAAGGCGCCAGTCGAAGCGACGCTGAAGCTCGACCAGCAATACAACTATTTGACGGCCTCGGTCTACAAGCAGATCAAGGCGCTGGAAGAGCAGGGCAAGACCACCGAAGCGGCCAACCTGGCGCAAAAAACGTTTGCGGAGACGATTGAGAGCCGCGCCGGCCAGATCACGCAAAACCTCGGCAGCATCGAACGCGGCTGGCTCGCCATCAAGAAGGCCATCGGCGGCGCCGCTGACGCCGCGCTGAACGTCGGCCGGGCCGCCACGCCTCAGGACAATCTTTCAGCCATCCAGGCACGCATCACGGTGCTGCAGAACGGCAATGCGGCCTCGCGGGGCCGTGCCACCGGGCTGGGTGCGTCTGATCGCATCGATTCGCAGAGCGCGCAGGAACTCACGTCGCTGCAAGCCCAAGCCGCAGTGCTCGGTGGACTCGTTTACCTGGAAAGCGAGCGCGGCAAAGAGATCGCCAACCAGACCGAACTGAAGCGCAAGCTGATCGAGTTCGACAAGGATTCCGACAAGGTCGAGTCCAACGCCGAAAAGCGGAAGAAGGAAGTGCTGAAGGCCGAGACCGAGGGCCGCGCGCTTATCAAGGCCGGGCTGCTCGAAGAGGCGGATCTGCGCACGCGCATCGCCAACATCAACGAGAAATACAAGGACAAGGGCGCGACCGGCGCCGCCGGCGCCGGCCAGAGCGAAGTGGCCGAAATCAAGGCCCGCACGATCGCGCAGCAGCAGTACCTCGATCTGCTGCGCAGCCAGGGCACCGAGACCGTCAAGCTGACCGAAGGCGAAAAGCTCGTCATCCGCATCAAGGAACAGCTCAAGACCAGCATTTCGGGCGTGTCGCGCGCAGAGAAAGAGCGAGCGCTTGCGGCTGCCGAGTCCTTGGCCGCGGTCGACAAGCAGATCCAGGGGGAAGAGAAAACCAATGCCGGCCTGAAGGCATCCACTGCCGCCCGCCTGGCTGCGATCGATGCCATCACCAAGGAGGGCGACACGATCCGTCAGCGGGCCGAAGCGCTGGAGGCCGCCAATGCGGTGTACGGCAAGGGCACCACCGCGATTGAAGAAATGCGCCTGGCGCAGCTCAAGCAGCAGCTCGCGCAGACCGAGAGCACCGACAGCTTCGACCCCGCGTATATCGCTTCGCTGCAGCGCAAGACGGAGGCGCAGGAGCGTTACACCGCTGCCCTGCGGCAGTCCGAAGTCAAGGCGGTCAATACCGGTCTCGACGAATGGCAGCGCACCGCCGATGACCAGGCGAAGCTTTACCGGGACGAAGCCAGCCTGGCCGGCCTGACCGCGCTTGAACGCGCGAAGATCGTGGCTGCGCGCACCTCTGAACTGCGCCTCGCCAAGGAGATCGACAAGATCGACAAGAGCGGTCTCGACGACGACGAGAAAGAGGCGGCACGCATCCGTGCCCGCGGCATCGCTCAGACTGAGGGCGCGGCAGCCGTCAACAAGGTCATCCAGGAAGACTTCACCAAAACCGCTGACCACATCAATGACAGCCTGACCGATGCGCTGATGCGCGGCTTCGAGAATGGCAAGGGCTTTGCGTCGAACCTGCGCGACACCGTTGTCAACATGTTCAAAACGATGGTGCTCAAGCCTGTCGTGAGCGCTGTGCTCAGTCCGATCTCGAATGCCATCAGCGGGCTGCTGGGCGGAAGCAGCTCGGGGGGAGACAGCTCCGGCGGGTTGCTCAGCTCGGCCAGTGCGCTGACCAGCCTCTTCGACAAGGGGACCAAGGTCTACAACTACTTCACCGGCGCATCTGCAGCATCGACGGCGGCAAGCTCGGCGAGCGCGGGCGCCGCGGCGACCGGAGGCACTGCAGCCCTCGGTGCGCTGCCTGTGGTCGGGTGGATCTTGGCGGGCATGAGCATGGCGAACACATTGTTTGCCAAAGGCTTCAGCGCCAAGTCCATCGACACCGACAACGCCTTGGCTACGGGTTATGGCCTGGACATGAAGGTCAACACCAAGTTCCTGCAGGGCCTGGGCCTGTCCGAGAAAACGGCCAACATCATCACAGGTGCGCCGCTGGTGGCCAAGGTGATGGACGTGCTCGGTCTCAGCGGCGGCGAGACCCGCGCCGGCGGCCAGTACCAGACTGACGCCACCGGTGTCGGCCTGATCTCCGGCCCTGACGGTGGCGAGATCGCCGGCCCGCAGGTCAAGGAAGCCATCACGTCCACCGTGCAAGGCATCAACGAACTGTTGAAGACGGTGGGCAGCACGACCTCGGTCGCCTACTTCAATGCTGGGCTAGAAAGCTCGAAGAACGGCAAAGGCTTCAGCTACGCCGGCGGCACATTGAGCACTGGAGAGAACTTCGGTCAGGGCTTCGGCGCGGGGTACAACAACAACCGGGGTGACAAGACCCCGCAAG
>JAQGMQ010000159.1 GCA_028292305.1 Rhodoferax sp. | reverse complement strand
TGGCGCCGTCGCTCTGGAACATGAGCTGGCAATCGGCGCTGACGCTCTCCGGCGCGCTCGCCATGAGCAGCACGGCGATCGTCGTCAAGCTGATGGCCGAGCGGCTGGAGATGGAATCCGAACACGGCAAGCGTGTGATGGGCGTGCTCCTGTTCCAGGACTTGGCCGTGGTGCCGCTGCTGGTGCTCATCCCTGCGCTGGGCTCGTCGCCCGAGAAGCTGATCATCGCCTTGACGCTGGCCACGCTCAAGGCCACAGTGCTGATCACCGTGCTGCTGGTCGGCGGCCAGAAGGTGATGCGCTGGTGGCTCACCATTGTGGCGCGGCGCAAGAGCGAAGAGCTGTTCGTGCTGAACCTTCTGCTCATCACGCTCGGCCTGGCCTGGCTCACCGAACAGGCGGGCCTGAGCCTGGCGCTGGGCGCGTTCATCGCCGGCATGCTGATCTCGGAGACCGAATACAAGCACCAGGTGGAGACCGACATCCGGCCATTCCACGACGTGCTGCTCGGCCTGTTCTTCATCACCATCGGCATGAAGCTCGACTGGCGTGAGGTGCTGGAACACTGGCCGATGGTGCTGCTGCTGTTTTCGCTGCCGGTGCTGTTCAAGCTGGCGCTGGTGACGGCGCTGGCCAAGCTGCTGGGCGGCACCATGGGCGTGTCGCTGCGCACCGGGCTGTACCTGGCGCAGGCCGGCGAGTTCGGCTTCGTGCTGTTGACGCTGGCGCAAGAGAGCCGGCTCGTGCCGCCGAGCCTGCTGAACCCGATTCTGGCCAGCATGGTGCTGTCGATGCTGGCCACGCCGTTCATCATCATGTTCAGCAACCCGCTGGTGATGAAGCTGGTGAGCAGCGAATGGCTGCAGCAGTCGCTGCAGATGACCACCATCGCCCGCAAGTCGATCAACGCCAACAAACACGTGATCATTTGCGGCTACGGCCGCTGCGGCCAGAACCTGGCTCGCATGCTCGAGCGCGAAGGCATTCCCTACATGGCGCTCGACCTCGACCCCGACCGCGTGCGCAAGGCCGCCGCCGCGGGCGACTCGGTGGTGTTCGGCGACGCGGCCCGCATGCAGGCGCTGATGGCCGCAGGCCTGGCGCGGGCCAGCGCCGTGGTCGTGACCTACCTCGACGTGCCGGGTGCCATCAAGGTGTTGTCGCACATCCGCTCGCACGCGCCGCAGGTGCCCGTGATCGTGCGCACGCAGGACGACCACGACCTGGAGCGCCTGCGCGAGGCCGGCGCCACCGAAGTCGTGCCCGAGGCCATCGAAGGCTCGCTGATGCTGGCCAGCCACGCACTGGCGCTGGTGGGCGTGCCGATGCGCCGCGTGATCCGCGTGGTGCAGGACCAGCGTGACGCGCGCTACAACCTGCTGCGCGGCTATTTTCACGGCGCCGACGACGACGGCGTCGACGAGCTGCACCACGAACGACTGTCCACGGTCACCTTGACCATCGCCGCCAAATCGCTGGGCAAGCCGCTCGGCCGTCTGGCGCTGCATGCGCTGGGTGTGCGCGTGGTCAGCCTGCGCCGGCAGAACGGCCGGCTCGAGCCCGCCACCGACGAACTGCTGCTGCAGGACGGCGACACGCTGGTGCTGTCGGGCAAGGCCGAAACCCTGGCCCTGGCCGAAGGCAAGTTTCTGAAGGGTTGAAACACGGCGCGCGCGGCATGGGGGCAGAATGCGGAGCCCAACGCAACCCCGAACGCCCCATGCCCAGCCTCGACATCAGCCAGTTCCTCAAGGACCACATGCGCACCGTGCCCGACTGGCCGGCGCCGGGCGTCATGTTCCGCGACATCACGCCGCTGCTGCAGGACCCGGAGGTGTTCCGCGTGATGATCGACGCCTTTGTGGACCGCTACCGCGCCGAGGGCATGCGGCCCGACGTGGTGGCCGGGCTCGACGCGCGCGGCTTCATCCTCGGCGCGGTGATCGCCTACCAGCTGGGCGTGGGCTTCGTGCCGATCCGCAAGAAGGGCCGGCTGCCGTTCACCACGGTCGAAGAAACCTACGAACTCGAATACGGCAGCGCCACCGTCGAGCTGCACACCGACGCCGTAAAGCCGGGCCAGCGGGTGTTGCTGGTGGACGACCTGATCGCCACCGGCGGCACGATGATGGCCGGCAAGAAACTGTTGGAAAAGCTGGGCGCCACGGTGATGGAGGGCACGGCCATCGTCGACCTGCCCGAACTCGGCGGCTCGGCGCGGCTGCGCGAAGGCGGCCTGTCGCTGTACACGCTGGTGGATTTCGCGGGGCATTGACCCCGCAGTGCAGAAGCCGGACTACCGCAGGTCGCCGTACTGGGTCGCGCTGAGCGCGTCGGGCCGGTGGTCGGGGTGCTGCATTTCGGTGTCTTCGTAACCGCTCTCGGACGACTTGCTGCGTGGGCCGGAGCGCACCACCTGGCCGGGCGGTGCGGCGGCGGTCTGGCCCGCAGCCGCGAGCGCGCGCTTGAACGCCGCAACCTCGTCGGCCTGGATCGGCTCGAAGCGGCCCGACGACGGTTTGGCTGGCGCGCCGAGGGCGGGCTCTGGCGCCGGCGCCAAAGGTGCGGCGGCCGAGACCTTGGGCGTTTCGGCGGCGAACACCGGCGCGGCGGTGGTGTTGCGCGACAAACCCACGGCCACGTGTTCGTTGGTGCGCCAATACACGGCGGTGATGATCAGGTCGTAACGCGCCTTGGCGGTGCCGATGATCTGCGATTCGATCTTGGACAGCCGCCCAGTGTCGCCGCCCAGCTGCGGCGCCAGGTCGATCATCACCAGAAACTGCCGACCGCGCTCGTCCAGCGCCAGCACCTTGAACTTGAAGCTGGCGGTGAGCACGCCCGCGTGCAGCATGGCTTCGCGGACCACGCTGTACAGCCATTCACGGCGTTCCATGCGTTCGTTCTTGAGGATCTTGGCCTGGTCGGGCCTGGAATCGGGTGCGCTGGCGCGGCCGGTGGTGGACGCGCGGTCGCCCGCCGGCACCGAGAAGCCCGAGGTGTCGGGTTCGCTTGCCCGCTTGGGCAGGCTCTTGCGTGAAAACCAACTCAACAAGGACATGCTGTTTCTTTCATCCAGACCGTGGCGCGGGAAAGACCCGGAATGTACCGAACCAGTTTAACCCGCACTGCACAAATGAACAGCGCGGCCCAAGCCGGCGCCGGGGCATTCAGGTCACCGCCGCCCGGTATTTGCTGTTGGCCAGCCGCTTGGCCACCACCGCACCCGCGGCCATCGCCACCTGCAGCGCGATCTCCGGCTTGCGGTGCGACAGCTCGGTAAAACGCATCGGCGACAGGCTCCACAGCCGGCAGGCGCTGCCCACCTGCACCGTGGCGCTGCGCGGCATGTGCGAGAAAAACCCACCCTCACCCACGGCCGAACCCGCGCCGACGATGGCCAGCCGGATTCGGCCCTGCTTGTCTTCGAAGTGCACACTCAGCGAACCGCTTTCGACGAAATACAGCGTGCGGTCCACCGCGCCCTGCTTGAACAGGATCTGGCCCGCGGCCATGGTGACGGGCTGCATGTAGTTCGACAAGGTTTCCCACTGGCTGGTCGACAGCGCCAGGATCAGCCCGTCTTCGCTGTGGTTGTGGGCAATGGCGTCGACCAGGCCTTGCGCGTCCAGCGACGTCGACGGTGACAACGGAATGTTCATGGTGCTAAGTTACTTGGGATGCGCGCCGCGTGCAAGGGGTCTTGTGTCAATGCCGACATGGCAACACCAGGCTCATTTGCCGATGCAGAACTTGGAAAAAATGACGCCCAACAGGTCGTCGGAGGTGAATTCGCCGGTCACTTCATTCAGAGCGTTCTGCGCCAGCCGCAGTTCCTCGGCCAGCAGATCCAGCAACTGGGCCTGTGCGGCCAGCTGCGTCTGCGCCTGCGCCAGGTGCGCGTCTACGCGGCGCAAGGCCTGCACGTGGCGTTCGCGGGCAATGTAGATGCCTTCGGGCGCCGATTGCCAGCCGGCGATGTCGAGCAGCTTGCGGCGCAGCCCGTCCAGGCCGGTGCCGGTCTTGGCGGAAAGCCGCAGGCCGTCGGCCGGCGCGGCCGATTCCACGTCGGCCTTGTTCCACACGTCGACCACCGGCACCCGCGGCGGCAGCTTCCGCGCCAGCACCTCGGCGATGGCGGCGTCGGCGGCCTGGTAGCCGGGCTGGGCGGCGCGGGTGAGGTCGTGCAGGAACAGCACGGCGTCGGCGCTTTCGATCTCGGTCCAGGCGCGTTCGATGCCGATTTTCTCGACCTCGTCTTCGCTGTGGCGCAAGCCGGCGGTGTCGATCACATGCACCGGCACGCCTTCGATCTGGATGGTCTCGGCGACCTTGTCGCGCGTGGTGCCGGCGATCGGGGTGACGATGGCCAGCTCGGCCCCGGCCAGCGCGTTCAGCAGCGACGACTTGCCCGCATTCGGCTGCCCGGCGATCACGACCTTGATGCCGTCGCGCAGCAACGCGCCCTGTTCGGTGCGGCGCATCACGCCGGCGAGCTGTTGCTGCAGCCGGTCGAGCTGGCCATGCGCGTCGGCCTGGCGCAGGAAATCGATTTCTTCCTCGGGGAAGTCGAGTGTGGCTTCGACCAGCATGCGCAGCTTGATCAGCGCGTCGCGCAGGGTGTGGATCTCGCTGGAAAACGCGCCCGACAGCGACCGGCTGGCGCTGCGCGCCGCGGCTTCGGTGCTGGCGTCGATCAGGTCGGCCACGGCCTCGGCCTGGGCCAGGTCGATCTTGTCGTTCAGGAACGCACGTTCGGTGAATTCGCCGGGTTGCGCCACCCGCACGCCCACGCTGGCGCCGGCCTCCAGGCAACGCGCCAACAGCAGCTGCAACACCACCGGCCCGCCGTGGGCCTGCAGCTCGAGCACGTCTTCGCCGGTGTAGGAATGCGGCGCCGGGAAGTGGATCGCCAGGCCCTGGTCGATGGCCTGCGCCTGCGCGTCACGAAACGGCATGTAGGTGGCCTCGCGGGCTTTCAGGGGCCGAGCACAGATGGCGTCGATCAGCGGCGCCAGGTTCTTGCCGCTGATCCGCACGATGCCCACCCCGCCGCGGCCCGAGGCGGTGGCGATGGCGGCAATCGGGTCGGCGTGGCGGGCCAGCATGGGCGAATCTCCTGGGGCTTCGTAATGAAAAAGGCCGCCTCTTGGCAGAGGCGGCCCCTTGAGCGTACCGCTTTGTCTAGCGGAACTTAGGCAGGTTGAACTTCGGCGGCACACCCATGCGTTTGTTGATCAGCCATTGCTGGGCGATCGACAAGGTGTTGTTGGTGATCCAGTACATCACCAGGCCGGCCGGGAAGAAGAAGAACATCACCGAGAAGATCAGCGGCATGAACCACATCAGCTTGGCCTGCATCGGATCTGGCGGCGCGGGGTTCAGCGCCGTCTGCAACAAGCTGGTGAGGGTCATCACCACCGGCAGGATGAAGAATGGATCGGGCGACGACAAATCATGGATCCACAGCGCCCAGGGCGCGCCGCGCATTTCCACGCTGGACAACAGCACCCAGTACAGCGCGATGAACACCGGAATCTGGATCATGATCGGGAAGCAGCCGCCCATCGGGTTGATCTTCTCTTCGCGGTAGATCTTCATCATGGCCTGCTGCATCTCTTGCGGCTTGTCTTTCAGGCGTTCGCGCATTTCGGTGATGCGCGGGTTGATGGCCTTCATCTTGGCCATGCTGGCGTAGGCCTTGGCGTTGAGCCAGTAGAAGGCCGCCTTCAGCAGCACCACCAGCGCCACGATGGACCAACCCCAGTTCTGGATGAAGCTGTGCAGCTTGTCGAGCAGCCAGTACAGCGGCTTGGACAGGATCGTGAGCCAGCCGTAGTCCTTCACCAGCTCCAGGCCGGGCGCCAGCGACTCGAGCACTTTTTCAAGCTGCGGGCCGACGTAGATGCGGGCCGAGACCGACTTGGTGGTGCCGGGCGCGATGTTGTCGACCGGCGTGATCATGCCGACCGAATACAGATTGGTGTCGACCTTGCGCATGAACAGGTCGCGCGGGGTGTTGTCGCTCAGCAGCCAGGCGCTGGCAAAGTAATGCTGCACCATGGCCACGTAGCCGTTGTTCGAATGCTTTTCGATGTCGACGCTGTTGTCTTCGATCTTCTTGAACTCGACCTTCTGGTATTTCTTGGCGTCGGTGTAGACGGCCGGGCCGGTGAAGGTGGAATAGAACGACGATTCGCCCGGCGGCTTGGTGCCGTCACGCACCAGCTGCAGGTACAGCTGCGGCGACACCGGGGCCGTGCCCACGTTGACGATGTCGTGCTGCACGCGGATGGCGTAGGAGCCACGCTCCAGTGTGTAGGTCTTGACCAGCTTCACACCGCCGACTTCGGGCGACTCGAACTTCACCACCAGCTCGTTCACACCTTCGGTCAGGGCGCGCTCGCCGGGCACTGCGGTCATGACCGTCTTGTGGCTGGGGAACGTGCCGCCCGCGGTGCCGGCGATCAGGCCCGACTGGGCGAGGTAGACGCGGCTGGCGCTTTCGTCGAGCAGGACGAAATTGCGGGTCTTGTCGACCATGTCGAAGTACTTCAGCAGCTCGGAGCCCACGATGGAGCCACCCTCGGTGTCGAAGGTCAGCTTGAGCACGTCGCTGCTCACCACCAGCTTTTCGCGCGGTGCGGCGGCGGCGACCGGCGCCGGGCCACCAGGCACCTGGGCCGACGTAGCGCCCGGCGTGCCGCTGGACGACGCCACCGGCGCCGGCACGCTGGAAGCGCCAGAAGCCGTGCCGGCCGGCGCCTGCGCCGTCACCGCGGCAGGCTTGGCGGCCGACGGGAAGAAGGTGGCTTTATGCCCGTTATAGACCTGCCATTGGTCCCATAGCAGCACCATGGAAAAACCAAAAATCACCCACAGGATGGTTCGGCGAATATCGTTCATGAAGACTTCTTGTGTGAAGGGGGAGAAAGCAGTTGGGTGAAAAACCTGGGTGGCTGCGCCGGCACGGGATCATGCCCGCCAGCGCACCACGGATGGCACCGCATGAGACGGTGCAGCGTCAAATAAGTGCCCGCCGCCGCGCCGTGCTGTTCGAGTGCGGCCAGCGAATACGCCGAACACGTGGGCTCGAAGCGGCACGACGAGCCGAGCCAGGGGCTCAGCAACAAGCGGTAGCCGCGCACCAGCGCCATTAACAGGCGCCGCATCATGGCCGAGGCTCCGCGGCGCGGGCCGGCGGGGTCGCCGCTGAGGCTGCCGACGCCGGAGCCACCGCATCGGCCCGCTCGTACAGCTGCTGCAGTTCGAGCCGCACGGCCAGCTTCAGCGCGTCGGAAGTCGCGCTGACGAATTGTTTGCGGTCGAACCCGCTGCGCAGGCGCACCACATGCCCGGCCACCGGCCAACGCGACGCAAAAGCCTCGCCCAGCGTGTAGATTTGGCGTTTGATGGCGTTGCGCGTCACCGCGCGTTTGGCCCAGCGTTTCGGCACCAGGGCGCCGATCCACACCGCGTCCACGGCAAACAGGGCCTGCGGTCGCGTGGACTCGGGCCCTGTGGCGGATGTGGCTACAGCGGATGGCTGTGACGGCACGGGAAGATGGAGGCGATGCAGCGCGAAATGCGCCGTTCGCGACACGGTTTTACCCGCCAGCACGGCCTGGAACTGCGCCCGCGTTTTTAAACGCTGCACAGCCCGGCCTGACGACGGAAACAACCTGAGGACAAGATCCGTGACCGCGCCTGTGAGCGCGGAGGCTTAGACAGCCAGACGCTTGCGGCCCTTGGCGCGGCGCGCGTTGATGACGGCACGGCCGCCGCGCGTCTTCATGCGGACCAGGAAACCGTGGGTACGGGCGCGTTTGATTTTGGAGGGTTGATAAGTGCGTTTCATGATGACTTCCTTGAAGGGTTCGAATCAGCGGCGCCCTAAAAACTAGAAGCACATCGCCGTCAGAGATGACCGTGGCGCACACCCGGGCCGCCCGGCCGCCATGCCTTCACCACTTGCAGCGGGCCAAATCTTGGCGCCGCGAAGCTCGCTGGGGCTGGGGGTATCCGAGGCAGTCCGAGGCAGACGCCACCGGCTAAATACCCTGAACGCACAATGCTTGCGCACCGCCGCCTTTCAGGGAAACCGACGATTATGGCAAATTTCCAGATCGGCGGCAAGGCTCTTTGCATTGCGGCCTTTCGACGGGCACGCCAAAGCAGCGTCCAGCATTGTGGATAAGAGTTTGATAAAGGATAATGCCGGGTGCTCAAAAACAAATTTATCCACAGAAGAAGAACGCCGCAATGACAGAGGGAAACCATGCCGCCGTGGGTGGCGCGGGTGACAGCCTTTGGCAGGCCTGCATCGACCAACTGGCGCAAGAACTGCCAGAGCAACAGTTCAACACCTGGATCAAGCCGCTCGTGGCCCAGGTCAACGAAGACTTCTCCAAAGTCACCATTTTCGTCGCCAACCGCTTCAAGCTCGACTGGGTGCGCGCGCAATACGCAAGCCGCATCGCCGGCATGCTCGAGAAGCTGTATGGCCAGTCCATCCCACTCGAGTTAGCGCTCACTCAGCGTGAGACCATTGCGCGTACTTACGCCACGCCAGCGCAGCCTATGCAGGCTGGCCCTTCGGCCGAGCCGGTAGGCCTGCCTGAAGACAACGGCCAGGCGGCTTTCAAGAACCGGCTCAACTCGGCGCTCACGTTCGAAACGCTGATCGAAGGCACGGCCAACCGCATGGCGCGGGCCGCGGCCATGCATGTGGCCGGCACGCCGGGCCAGCTGTACAACCCCTTGTTCATCTACGGCGGCGTCGGCCTGGGCAAGACCCACCTGATGCACGCCGTGGGCAACCGTTTGCTCGCCGACCGGCCCGACGCCAAGGTTCTATACATCCACGCCGAACAATTCGTCTCGGATGTGGTTAAGGCCTACCAGCGCAAGACGTTCGACGAGTTCAAGGAGCGCTACCACTCGCTCGACCTGCTGCTGATCGACGACGTGCAATTCTTCGCCAACAAGGACCGCACGCAGGAAGAATTCTTCAATGCGTTCGAAGCCCTGTTGACCAAGAAGTCGCACATCGTGATGACCAGCGACACCTACCCCAAGGGCCTGGCCGACATCCACGAGCGCCTGGTGTCGCGCTTCGACTCGGGCCTGACGGTGGCCATCGAGCCGCCCGAGCTGGAAATGCGCGTGGCCATCCTGATCAACAAGTCACGCGCCGAGGGCACCGAGATGCCCGAGGAAGTGGCCTTCTTCGTGGCCAAGAACGTGCGCTCCAACGTGAGCGAGCTCGAAGGCGCGCTGCGCAAGTGCCTGGCCTATTCGCGCTTCAATCAGAAAGAGATTTCGATCCAGCTGGCCCGCGAGGCGCTGCGCGATCTGCTGTCGATCCAGAACCGGCAGATTTCGGTCGAGAACATCCAGAAAACGGTGGCCGATTACTACAAGATCAAGGTCGCCGACATGTATTCGAAGAAGCGCCCCGCGTCCATCGCCCGGCCGCGCCAGATCGCCATGTACCTGGCCAAGGAATTGACCCAGAAAAGCCTGCCCGAGATCGGCGAGCTGTTCGGCGGGCGCGACCACACGACGGTGCTGCACGCGGTGCGCAAGATCGGCGGCGAACGCCAGCAACTGACCGAATTGAACCAGCAGCTGCATGTGCTCGAACAGACCTTGAAAGGCTGAAACCGGCCGGATTTGAACGGTCACGGTAGAGCGTGCAAAAACAGGGAAAATCGCCACTCGGGGTGGGATGAGTGCGAGGCCCTCGGTTCCAGGATTTCATCAAATTAAAGAAGAGGTTGACATGATCGTCTTGAAGGCTACACAGAGCAAAGTGCTCGCGATTCTCCAGTCGGTATCGGGGATCGTGGAGCGTCGCCACACCTTGCCGATCCTGGCGAACGTGATGCTGCGCAAAACCGGCAGCTCTGTGCAACTGACCACCAGCGACCTTGAAATCCAGATCCGCACCACCGCCGAGCTCGACGGCGACACCGGCAGCTTCACCACCACGGTGGGCGCGCGCAAGCTGATCGACATCTTGCGCACCATGCCGGCCGACCAGACCGTGTCGCTCGAATCGAGCCAGAGCAAGCTGATCCTGAAGGGCGGCAAAAGCAAGTTCACCTTGCAGACGCTGCCCGCCGAAGACTTCCCGCTGGTGCAGGAAGCCGCCAATTTCGGCCCCGTGTTCAGCGTGCCGCAAAAGGTGCTGAAGGACCTGCTGGCCCAGGTGTCGTTTGCCATGGCTGTGCACGACATCCGTTACTACCTGAACGGCATTTTGTTCGTGGCCGAAGGCAAGCAGCTGAGCCTGGTGTCCACCGATGGCCACCGCTTGGCCTTTGCGTCGGCCACGCTCGACGTGGAAGTGCCCAAGCAAGAAGTCATTTTGCCGCGCAAGACCGTGCTGGAAATGCAGCGCCTGCTGAGCGACGTCGGTGGCGACACCGGCAACTTTGCAGCCACCGTCGGTGCGCGCAAGCTCATCGACA
>JAQGMQ010000157.1 GCA_028292305.1 Rhodoferax sp. | reverse complement strand
ATGGGGTCATGATCGTGCTCCTGTTGAAGAACGAGGCCGATTGCCTCGTCTGTCAACATAGCCAGGATCAACGGGATACACCTACCCACGGCTTCGGCCGTGGGTTACCGCGCGAGCGGTTTAGTCCCCTGGCCGATAGTAGCCGTTCAACGCAACGTGCCGGTGCAGCTCAGAGCTGTGAATTATCACAGTGCAAGAAGCGATGACAGTTCGAAGTGTGTTCGATTGGTGACTTAGGAATTTGCATCTTTGCAAGAAAATTTGCATGAATTCTGAGAACCTACACCAAACGGCCAGCTCCAGCCTGGCCTGAAACCGGCAAAAAAGGCAGATCGGCTAGAGTGGGCACGACACCTTCTTGCCCTATTCCCGACGATGCCACCCGCCCCTTTCTCGCCTGAGCGCAGCGCCCGCGCCCGGCGCCCATGAGATCCCTGCGCGCCCAGTTGCTGCTGTTCTGGGCCTTGCTGTTTGCCGTGTTCGTGACGCTCGCGGTGGTGATGACCGCGCTGTACCGCAGCAGCGCCGGCAACCAGGTCGCGGCTGGCCAGGCCGTGGCCGAACAGTCCTGCCGCGCCATCGCCGCACGCTATGCGAAATCGGTCGGCGAGCCGGCGCCGGCCCGGGCGCAGATCGACCTGCTGCAGGTGCTGCTGCAACTGGTGCTGATCGAGGCGCCACATGTCGAGGGCGGCATCTGGCAAGCGCCTCGAACGAGCCAGACCGACCAAGCCGGTCAAGCTGGCGCGGGCCTGCTGGCTTACGCCTATCCCACCTATGAAGGCAGTGGCGTGAAGCGCGACATCCCGCCCGCCGAGCAGCCGTTGATCACCGAGATGGCGCGGACCGCGGCACGCACGCAACAACCGCAGACCGACGTGGTGCGCGGCAGCCGCGAGGCGCTGATCGTGGCCTCGTGCCCGCTGGCCGCGCCGGGCCAGGATCTCGCCGCCTGGACCATGACCCGCACCCATGCCGGCACGCTCGAGGCGCAGACCAGCCTGCGCACCGGCCTCGGTGTGCTTACGCTCGCCGTGCTGGCCTCGGGCGTGTGGCTGGGCCTGATCCTGCGGCGCGGCTTGCGCCATGTGCAGCGGCTGGAAGCGCAGCTGGCAGATGCCATGGCCGATGCCGAGGAGGCCGCCGTGCCCGTGTTGCAGCGCACCGGCGTGCGCGAGCTGGACCGCATCGTCGACGGCTTCAACCGCTACCGCCTGCGTTTCGAAGAAGCCCGCACCCGCCTGCGCGAAGCCGCGCTGCAGCGCAGCCGCGACCAGCGGCTGGCGGCGCTCGGCCGCATGACCGGCGCCATCGCCCACGAGATCCGCAACCCCATCGCCGCCATGCGGCTCAAGGCCGAGAACGCCCTGGCCGCCGCGCCTGAACGCCAGCCCGAAGCGCTGCGCGCCATCGTCGGCCAGATCGACCGGCTCGAAGGCCTGGTGCAAAGCCTGCTGGCGCTGGTGCAGCCGGTGACGCTGGCGCCGCAGCCGGTCGACCTGCCCGCCTGGCTGGCCGAACGCGCCGACACGGCCACGGCGAAGGCGACGCAACGCGGTGTCGATCTGGTGCTGGACGCGGCCCCGCCACAGGCCGCGGTGTTCGACCCGGTGCACCTGGCCCGCGCCGTCGACAACCTGCTGGACAACGCGCTGCGCCATGCCGCGCCTGGCGGCCGGGTCAGGCTGTCGGCCGTCGGAAGCGAAGGCCAGAGCTTGCGGATGCGCGTCGACGACGACGGCCCCGGCGTGGCCGAGGCCTTGCAAGCGCAACTGTTCGAACCCTTCGCCACCGGCCGCGCCGACGGCACCGGCCTCGGCCTGGCGCTGGCCCGCGAGGTGGCGCTGGCCCACGGCGGCGAGCTGCGCCACATCGCCCTGCAGCCGGGCACACGCTTCGAACTGGAGATCCCATGGCGCGCCTCCTGATCATCGACGACGACGACGCCTTCCGCGAGACGCTGGACGAAACCCTGCACGGCCTGGGCCATGAGGCCGTGGCCTGCGCCAGCGGCCAGGCCGGGCTCGACGCGCTGCGCCAGGCGCGCTTCGACGCGGTGTTTCTGGACCACCGCATGCCCGGCATGGACGGACTGGAGACACTGGCGGCGATGCGCGCCGCGCTGGCGCACCAGAAACACCTGCCGCCGGTGATCGTGCTCACCGCCTATGCCAGCGGCGGCAACACCATCGAGGCGATGCGGCTCGGCGCGTTCGACCACCTCGCCAAGCCGATCAGCCGGCAGGCGGTGATCGACGTGCTGGCACGTGCGTTGCGCACGGAGTCACCGGCCGCTGACACTGCGCGGCCCGGCGGCCTGTCCAGGCCGCTGAAAGAACAGGACGAGGAAGACGCCAGCGGCTTCATTGGCGCCAGCGAAGCCATGCGCGAGGTGCAAAAGCGCATCGGCCTGGCCGCCGCCAGCACGCAGCCGGTGCTGGTGCTGGGCGAGACCGGCACCGGCAAGGAAATGGTGGCGCGGGCGCTGCACCGGCATTCGGCGCGGGCCGTCGCGCCCTTCATCGCCATCAACTGCGCGGCCATCCCCAAGGAACTGCTCGAAAGTGAACTCTTCGGTCATGTGCGCGGCGCCTTCACCGGTGCCACCGGCGACCGGCCAGGCTGCTTCCGCGCGGCCCATGGCGGCGTGTTGCTGCTCGACGAGATCGGCGACATGGACGCGGGCGTGCAGGCCAAGATCCTGCGCGCGTTGCAGGAGGGCGAGGTCACCCCGCTGGGCAGCCACAAGACGGTGCGGGTCGACGTGCGCGTGGTGGCCGCCACTCACCGCGACCTGGCCGCCGCCGTGCGCGAAGGCCGCTTTCGCGAAGACCTGTTCTACCGGCTGGATGTGTTGGCGATCCACCTGCCGCCGCTGCGCGAACGCCTGGCCGACATCATCCCGCTGGCCGAGCACTTTTTGCGCCGCGCGGCGGCCCAGGCCGGCACCGGGGCGCAGCAGCCGGCCAAGGCGCTGTCGGCCTCGGCCGCGCAATGGCTGCTGCGCCACAGCTGGCCCGGCAATGTGCGCGAGCTGCAGAACCTCATGGCGCGTTGCCACGCCCTGGTGCGCCACCGCGTGGTCAACGCCGAAGACCTGGCCAGCGGTGCCGCGCCGGCCACAACGGCTGCAGCGACCGCGACCAGCGCCCTGCCCGCCGTCCTTCCCGCTGCGCCGCCCCCCGTGCTTCCCGCTGACTGGCTCGACGCCGAAATGCCAGCCGCGGTGGAACGGCTGGAGCGGCTGATGATCGCCCATGCGCTCGCCCGCAGCCAGGGCAACCGTGCCGAGGCCGCGCGCAGCCTGGGCATCCACCGGCAACTGCTCTACCGAAAGATGGCACAGTACGGCCTCGGATAAAACCGTCCCGACCGTCCCACTTTCGGACACCGCTGTCCGCGCCACATCCACAGCCGGTGACATCGGCCGCGCCAAGTGCTTGATGCACAACACACTGGTCTTGCCCCAGGCCTGGCACGGCGCTTGAATCACCCGTCCTCCGACCTTTCTCATTCTTCCCATGCCACCTTCCACTGCCTTGCCCACGCCAACCCAGACACCCGCCGACGACGCGCCCGGTGGCAACGGCCTGCTGTGGGTGCTGCTGGCCGTGGCCATCGGCTTTGCCGTGTTCAGCCCGCACAGCCCCCGCAGCGTGGCCGCTTATCTGGCCCTGGTCGACTGGCAGACCATCGGCGCCCTGGCCGGCCTGTTGGCCATCACCCAGGGCGTCGAAAAAAGCGGCATGCTGCAGGCCACCGCCCAGCGCCTGCTCGGCCGCATCACCGACCTGCGCGGCCTGGCCCTGCTGCTCACCGCCGGTGCCGCGCTGCTGTCGGCCCTGGTGACCAATGACGTAAGCCTGTTCCTGCTGGTGCCGCTGACCCGCGTGCTGGCCACGCAAGCCCACCTGCCGCTGGCCCGCCTGGTGGTGCTGGAAGCCCTGGCGGTGAATGCCGGCTCGGCCCTCACGCCCATCGGCAACCCGCAGAACCTCTACCTCTGGCACCGCTCGGGTGAAAGCTTCGACGGCTTCATGGGCATGATGGCGCCCACCGTGGCGGTGATGCTGTTCTGGGTGTTCGTAGCGGTGTGGCTGCTGGTGCCCAAGACGCCCATCGCGCTCAAGCCCGCACCGGATGCCGCAGCCGTGCAGCCGCGGCTGCTGGCGCTGGCCGGCGTGTTGTTCGTGGCCTTCGTGGTCGCGCTCGACCGGCACTGGCTGCTGGCCGGCCTGGGCCTGGTGTTCGCGGCCTTCCTGCTGCTCTATCCGCGGGTGCTGCGCGGCGTGGACTGGGCGCTGCTGGCCATCATCGCGCTGATGTTCGTCGACCTGCGCCAACTGGCCGAGCTGCCGGCCATCGCCGCACAGCTGAAGCAATGGCCCATCGCCGAAGGCTGGCGCGCCTACCTGGCCGCCATTGCCGCGTCGCAAGTCATCAGCAACGTGCCGGCCGCCATCTTGCTGGACGGCACGGTGCGCGACCTGCCTGCACTGGCCGCCGGGGTCAGCGTGGGCGGCTTCGGCTGTGTGTTGGGTTCGATGGCCAACCTGATCGCGCTGCGCCTGGCGCGCCTGCCCAACGGCCTGGCCCAATTCCACCGCATCAGCCTGCCTTTTCTGCTGGTGTGCGCGGCGTCGGCCCTGCTGCTGCGGCTGTCC
>JAQGMQ010000928.1 GCA_028292305.1 Rhodoferax sp. | reverse complement strand
TTGGGGTCTCGCTGGCGTTCGTGGATGTCCACATCGGCGTGGTGGCAGCGTCCATCGGTTTTGCCACCTTTGTCCTCGCAACCGCCGGAATTCTTGTGGGTCGCCATGTCGGAGCCAAGTTCGGCCGATGGGCGCAGGCAAGTGGTGGAATTTTCCTGATCGGGATCGGTTTCACAATGCTCATCGAACATCTGTTCGCGGCTTAACCGTCGATGGCTCGCCCTGGAAATTTCAGGACGCGGGTGGTGAGCAAACCTGCGCACATGCTATTGAGGGGCTCGGTGTCTCACGCCGCTAGCATGTCGGTTCAGCGTCTCGCAGCAGTTCTTATGCTGCTGGCGTCACTGGCTTTTGGCCTGCATGAGGTTGGCGGCGTCACAACTGCGTTCGACGTCGCGGGAAAGACGCTTTCGACGAAAGTCATGCAGCAGGCGCCCTTGGATCACACAGCGCCCGACCGCCCCCGGGGATAACCGCGCCAGTCCTGGTCACCTGTTCCGCTCAGGCGGCCATCACGTCTTTGCCGTCGCCGCCTGTGCCGCTGCCATCAGCCTCGAGCAATGCGTCAGCTTTTGTGTGGCCGGATTATCTGCGGCCAGGCCTCGACCCTGCGGCGCTCCTTAGGCCGCCTCGCAGCATGACGGTCGTCTAGTCGCGCCGAACGCCATGCGTCGGCGCGACTGCGTATCCGTCGTGTCCACGAACGAGGCTTTCACATGTCCTACCTACATCGCGTCGGCGCTGGCCTGCAGAGGCAGCCTCAGGCGGTAACCATCGCTATATCCCTGGCTCGCAGCTGCGGCGTCAAAATCATAGCTGGACTCCACGACAGCCGTGACGCGCATCGCCGCTTCGGTGTGCTGGTTTTATTTTCCGTTCTCGCGACTGGCGCCGCGGCGCAGCCACGAACCCAGGACGTCATCATCCGTCTCGACGAGCGGCAGCTGCGCAGCGGCGCCTTCGAACTGGGGAATCCCGAACCAGAAAATGGTCCCGCCGACATCGCGCTACCGGGTGTGGTCGTGGTGCCTCCGATGCAGCTACGCGTCGTCGCCGCCCCCGCGGCAGGGCTGCTGGAGACGCTCACCGTCTCGCCCGACGAGTCCGTCCGGCGGGGACAGGTCATCGCACAACTGCGCAGCACCGAACTGGTGGAGGCGCAACGCCTCTTCCTGCAGGCCGTGACCGCGCACGACCTCGCGGCGGAGGCACTGCGCCGTGACGAGCAGCTGAATCGCGAGCGCGTGATCGCCGAGCGCCGCCTCATCACGACACGCGCCGAGGCCATGGCCGCCGCCGCCGCGCTGGACGAGCGCACTCAACTTCTCGGCCTTTTCAGCCTCGGCGACGAGGAGGTCGCCGAGCTGCGCCGCACCCGCCGCATCCAGGCCTCGCTCGCGGTGAGAAGCCCGATGAATGGCGTGGTGCTCTCTCGATCCGCAACCGCTGGTGAGCGCGTGGCGCAGGCCGCGCCGCTGATCACCATCGCCGACCTCAGCGTGCTCTGGGTCAATGCGCAGGTTCCCATCTCGCGGGTGCCCGCGCTCGAACCGGGCTCGCGCGTGCTCGTGCCGGTCCAAGGCGCGATGGGTTCGCTGCTGCGCATAGGCCGCTCGGTGGACGCGGGTACGCAGAGTGTGATGGCCGTGGCGGAGATGACCCAAGACACCGAAGCGCTACGCCCCGGCCAGGCCGTCACCGTCGCCATGGCTCTACGCGGCAATGGGGGCGGGCAGTTCCGCATACCCGCTGGGAGCGTCGTCCGTCACCGCGAACGCAATTGGATTTTTATCCGCACACCTGACGGCTTCCGCGCCCGCCCGGTCACTGTGTTGAGCGAATCCGCTCAGTTCACCTCCATCCGTGGCGAGCTCACCGCCACCGACCAGATCGCGACGCGAGGCATCCTGGCCTTGCTGGGCGCTCTTTCCGACGGCGACGAGAGCTAAGGGCATGCTTGGAAATCTCGTTGAAACAGCGCTGCGTCAGCGGCTGCTGGTGCTCATCCTCGCTGCAGGCCTGGCCGTCTGGGGCTTTCGTTCCTACCAGCAGCTGCCCATCGACGCCTTTCCGGACGTCTCGCCGACCCAGGTGCTTGTCTCGCTGCGCGCCCCAGGCCTCGCGCCGGAGGAACTGGAGCAGCGCGTCACCAATCCCATCGAGCAGATGATGCGGGGCATTCCGAACCTCGTCTTCATGCGCTCCACGACACGCTTCTCGGTCACGCTGATGACCTTCGAATTCTCTGCAGGGGCGGACATCTTCTGGGCCCGCGCGCAGGTGAACGAACGCCTGCAACAGGTCATGGGAGACCTACCAGAGGGTGTCTCAGGCGGCCTCGCGCCGATCGTCACGCCATTGGCAGAGGTGCTCATGTTCACCCTGGACGGCGGCAACCTCACGCCCACCGATGCCCGCACACTGATGGACTGGGTGGTGCGCCCGATCCTGCGCTCCGTGCCCGGCGTGGCCGACGTGAACGTGCTGGGCGGCTTCGTGCGCACCTACGAGGTGGTCCCAAGCCCCTCAGCCATGGCCTCGCGCGGCATCACCACGGCGATGCTTCGGGATGCGCTGGAACGCAACAACCGCAATGATGGCGCTGGCCGCGTACGCGACGGCGAGGAGGCCCTGGTGGTCCGCGTCGAAGGGCGCATCCGCAACCTGGAAGACGTGCGCGCCATCGTGCTCGCCGCCCGGCCGACCGGCGTAGTCCGCATCGCGGATGTCGCCGACGTGCGCTTCGGTGCGCTGCCCCGCAACGGCGTGGTGACGCGCGACGGTGAGGGCGAAGCCGTCTGGGGCGTTCTTCTCGGCTTGCGCGGCGTGAATGCGCGGGACGTGGTGGAGGGCGCCCGAGCCCTCATCCCACAGATCGAGCGTCAGCTCCCCGAGGGCGTGCGCCTGGTGACCTTCTACGACCGCGCCGACCTGATCGGGAGGGCCGTCTGGACCGTCCAGAAAGTCTTGCTGGAGGCGATCGTGCTGGTCGTGATCCTGCTGCTGCTCTTCCTCGGCAACTGGCGCGCGGCGCTGGTGGTCTCGCTAAGCCTGCCGCTCGCGGTGCTGGTCACCTTCGGCATCATGTCCGCCTACGGGCTCTCGGCGAACATCATGTCGCTGGGCGGGCTGGCCATCGCCATCGGCCTGCTGGTCGACTGCGCGGTCGTCGTCGTCGAGAACGCCGCGCACCGCATGGGCGAGCACCACGGTGAGCCGACCATGAAGCAGCGCCTCCAGATCGTGGGCGCTTCCACACGCGAGGTGATGATCCCGCTGGTCTCCGGCGTCATCATCATCGTCGCCGTCTTCGTCCCTCTGCTCTCGCTGCAGGGGTTGGAAGGGCGGCTCTTCGGGCCGGTGGCGCTGACCATCACCTTCGCCCTGCTGGCGGCCCTGACGCTCTCGCTGACCATCGTGCCGGTGATGTGCGCCTTCCTGCTGCGCGGCGGCCATGCGCGCGAGCCCTGGCTCGTTCGCAAGCTGCACGCCGTCTACGATCCCTTCCTCGGATGGGCGATGAAGAGGCCCGTCCTGATCGGCGGGTCGGCCGTCACGGGCCTCGTGCTGGCGGTGCTGGCATTCTCGCAGGTGGGAAGCATCTTCATCCCCGTCATGGACG
>JAQGMQ010000118.1 GCA_028292305.1 Rhodoferax sp. | reverse complement strand
AGGCCGACTGCGCCGCGCGGCTGCGGGCCGCAGCGCGCGAGGCCGACCTGGTCATCGTCGAAGGTGTGATGGGCTTGTTCGACGGTGCGCCGAGCGCGGCCGATCTGGCGCGCCGCTTCGGCCTGCCGGTGCTGGCGGTGGTCGACGCGTCGGCCATGGCCGGCACCTTCGGCGCGCTGGCTTTCGGGCTGCAGCACTACCAGCCCGGCCTGCGCTGGGCCGGCGTGCTGGCCAACCGCGTGGGCAGCGCGCGCCATGCCGAGATGCTGCAGGCCGGCCTGCGCGAGCCGGCCGACTGGCTCGGCGCGCTGATGCGCAACCCGGCGCTGAGCCTGCCCGAACGCCACCTGGGCCTGGTCGCGGCCAATGAGGTGGCCGACGCCTCGGTGCGCCTCGACGCCGCCGCCGACGCACTGGCCGACACACCGCTCGGCCGCATGACGGCGCAGGATCTGCGCGCCTGGAACGTCGACTTCGGCGCCCAGGCGCTTGCGCTCCCGCCCGACGCCGCTTTGACGAGCCAGCCTTTGGCCGGCCGCACCATCGCCATCGCGCGCGACGCGGCCTTTTGTTTCATCTACGCCGCCAACCTCGAATGCCTGCGCGCACTCGGGGCGCGGCTGGTGTTTTTCTCGCCGCTGGCGCCCGGCGCCTTGCCCGCCAGCGACGCCGTCTGGCTGCCCGGTGGTTATCCCGAGCTGCACGCCACCGTGCTGGCCGCGAACCACGCCTTGCGCGACAGCCTGGTGCGGCACGTGGCCGAAGGCCGCCCCGTGTGGGCCGAGTGCGGCGGCATGATGGCCCTGTTCGAGCGGCTGCACACGGCCGACGGCGCGGCGCACACGATGTGGGGCCTGCTGCCCGGCGACGTGTTCATGCAGAAGCGCCTGGCCGCGCTCGGACCGCAGCAACTGGCTGTGGATGGCGAAGTGCTGCGCGGCCACACCTTCCACTACTCGCGCAGCGAGACACCACTGCGGGCCTTTGCGCACTGCACGCGTCCCGCGGGCGGCAGCGAAGGGGAGGCGGTCTATGCCCAGGGCACGCTGCGCGCCAGTTATTTCCACGCCTGGTTCGGCTCCAGCCCGCGCCTTGTGGCCCAATTTTTTGGCGCGGCGGACGCGACAATGCGCGATGCCTGAAGCCATCATCCCCATCACCTCCATCGCCGGCAGCGAACTCATCCTCGGCGGTCAGAAGAGTGGCAAGTCGCGGCGCGCCGAATTGCTGGCGCGGCAATGGCTGCAGGCCGATGTGGCCCACCGCGCGGTGCTCATCGCCACGGGCCAGGCCTGGGATGCCGAGATGGCCGAACGCATCGCCCGCCACCAGGCCGACCGCGCGCTGCGGGCGCCGGGTCTGGCCACGGTGGAAGAACCGCTGGCGTTGGCCGATGCGATCGCGCGGCACAGCCGGCCCGAGACGCTGGTGGTGGTCGACTGCCTCACACTCTGGCTCACCAACCGGCTGATGCCGGCACAGCCGAACGTGGCCATGTCCGCCGGCGATGACAACCGCACGGCCGAATTGATCGATGCCATCCACGCCGCGCCCGGCCCGGTCGTGCTGGTCGGCAACGAGATCGGTCTGGGCGTGATTCCGATGGGCCGCGAGGTGCGCGCCTTCGTCGACGCGCTGGGCCGTTTGAACCAGCAAGTGGCCGCAGCCTGCAGCCGCGTCACCCTGATGGCGGCCGGCCTGCCGCTGACCCTGAAAGACGAGGCCCGCGATGCGATTTGAGCCCCTGAAGAAACCCGCGCTGGCCGTGCTGTGGGCCGTGTTGGCGCTGTTGATGGTGCCGGCCGCGCAGGCCATCGACATCACCGACGCGCGCGGCCGCCAGCTGCATTTCGACCACGCGCCGCAGCGCATCGTGAGCCTGCTGCCTTCGTTGACCGAAAGCGTCTGCGGCCTGAACCAATGCCAGCGCCTGGTGGGCGTGGACCGTTATTCCAACTACCCCGAGAGCGTGCGCGCGCTGCCCCAGGTGGGCGGCGGCATCGACCCGAACATCGAAGCCATCGTGGCCCTGAAACCCGACGTGGTGCTGCTGGCGATCTCGTCGCGCGCCAGCGACCGGCTCGAGGCGCTGGGCTTGAAGGTGATGGCGCTCGAGCCCAAGA
Organism: Rhodoferax sp.; assembly: GCA_028292305.1. Lineage (GTDB taxonomy): Bacteria > Pseudomonadota > Gammaproteobacteria > Burkholderiales > Burkholderiaceae_C > Rhodoferax_B. The sequence goes on along the minus strand of JAQGMQ010000118.1, from coordinate 621 downwards.
CCCATGCCGACGTGCGCCGCGTGCTCGACACGCTGGGCCGCCTGCTCGAAGTGCCCGACGCCGATGGCGCGGCCCGGCTCTGGCGCGTGATCGATGCCAGCGTGCAGGCGGCGGCCCAGTCGCTGCCGGCCCATGCGCGCGGCGCGCGGGTGTACTTCGAAGTGAGCCGCGGGCCGTATGCGGCGGGCAGCACCTCGTTCATCGGCGAGACGCTGACCCGCCTGGGCGCGCGCAACGTGGTGCCGCCCACGCTCGGCCCGTTTCCGCGGCTCAACCCCGAATACGTGGTGCGCGCCAACCCCGACCTGATCATGATCGGCAACCGCAGCATGCAGGCGATGCAGCCGTACCCGGGCTGGAACGGCCTGCGCGCGATCCGCGAAAACCGCATCTGCGTGTTCGGCCCGGACGACTCCGACGTGGTGGTGCGGCCCGGCCCGCGCATGGCCGAAGCGGCGCGCATCATGGCGCAGTGCCTGGCCGACAAGGCACCCTGAACCATGGCCGCCGTCATGCCTTCCATCCTCCATGTGCCGGCTTCGGCCACGCGCCGCCGCGCCATCGGGCTCGGCCTTGCGCTGGGCTTGCTGGCCATGGTGTTGCTGGTGCTCGGCATTGCCG
>JAQGMQ010000092.1 GCA_028292305.1 Rhodoferax sp. | reverse complement strand
TCTTCGAGCATGACCACGAATTCGTCGCCACCGAGCCGCGCCACCGAATCGGCCTCGCGCACGCAGGACGTGAGCCGCAGCGCCACCTGCTGCAGCAGCAGGTCGCCCTGGTCGTGGCCGAGCGTGTCGTTGAGGGTCTTGAAGTTGTCCAGGTCGATGAACAGCAGTGCGCCGCCGCGCCCGCTGCGGGTGCTGGCGGCCAGCGCGTGCTGCAGGCGGTCCATCAGCAGCAGCCGGTTCGGCAACTGGGTCAGCGGGTCGTAGAAGGCCAGCTTCTGGATCTCGCGCTCGGCCGCCTTGCGGGCGGTGATGTCGGTGTTGATCGCCAGCACCGACACCGGCTCGCCGGCGGTGTCGCGCACCAGCGTCCAGCGGCATTCCACCGTGAGCGGGCTGCCGTCCTTGCGCAGCTGCGTAAGCTCGCCATTCCATTCGCCATGGGCCATCAGGTGCGCGTGGGTGGCCTCGAAGTGGGCGTAGTCCTGGTAGGCCTGCCGGCCCAGCACCTGGCCGATGGCCTCGGCCGATGTCCAGCCATACAGCCGCTCGGCGCTCTTGTTCCAGTAGGTCACGCGGTGGTCCAGGCTGCGCACGATGATCGCGTCCTGCGCCTTGTCGAGCAGCGAGGCCTGGTCGACGATGCGGGCGTCGGCCTCCTGGCGTTCGATCTCGGCGGCGGCGCGCATGGCGAAGATCTGCAGCGTCGACGTCACGAACGCGGGCCGCGTGAGCGGCGCGTCGAACAGCACCGAGATGAATCCGATCGGCTGGCCGGCGCTGTTGTCCAGCCGCCGCCCGGCATAGGCGCGCAATGAGAAGCCGCCCAGATGCGCCGACGGCCCCATGGCGTCGGGTGCAACGTCGGTGCGCAGCCACTGGTCTTGCGACAAGTCTTCAGCCGGTGACCCGGCCAGCATGCGGTCGAAGCCGGGCAAGGCCTGGCCGTGCACCACCACGCTCAGGAAACGCATGCGCGGCTCGACCGGCATCAGCCGTGCCACCAGCCCGACCTGCGCGCCCAGCGCCTCGGCCATGTGCCGCGCCAGGTGCTCGAAGAAGGTGGAGCCCGTGCCAGCCGACACGGCCACCGCCACCTTCAGCACGGCCGCCTGCAGCCGGCGCTGCTCCTCCTGCGCGCGCAGGTTGGCGATGCCGAAGGCCAGGTCGTTGGCCAGCTCTTCTAGCAGCCGGATCTCGTCGGCGCTGATCTGCAGCACCTGCGGCGCGTACAGGTAGTACAGGCCGAAGGTGCGCCCGGCGTTGCTCAGCGGCAGGCACACCACGCCGTGGAAGCCGCGGGCCAGCGCCCGTGTCACCCAGGGCTTGAAGCTGTCGTCCTGCGTGATGTCTTCGACGATGGTCATCCGGCCGCTGCGGATGGTGCGGCCGACCGGGCCGTGGCCGATGGGAACGTCGGCCGACCACGACAGCGGCAGCTGGTCCAGGTAGTCGGTGGCCTGGCCCCAGCGCGCGGCGATCGCGACGCTCTTGTCGGCGTCGTCCTGCGCGTAGCCGACCCAGGCCATGCTGTAGCCGCCGATGTCCACCGTGATGCGGCAGATTTCCTGCAGCAAACCGGCCTCCGACGTGGCGCGGATCAGCGCCTCGTTGCAGGCGCTGAGCATGCGCTGGGCACGGCTCACGCTGGCCAGTTGGCGTTCGGCGCGCAGGCGGTTGGTGACGTCGTTGGCCATCGCCAGGCGGGCCGTTTTGCCGTTGAACACAATGCTGTTGCCCGAGCTCTCGATGTCCACCACCTCGCCATTCTTCTTGCGATGGCGGCGCTTCACGGCGTACTGCGGGCGGTTGTGGCGCACGGCGTCGGTGAGCTGCTCGAACGCCACCACGTCGTCCGGCGGCCAGATATCGCGCAGGCTCATCGCCAGGAATTCGCTTTCGCTGTAACCATAGTGGTCCAGCGCGGCCTGGTTCACCGCCAGGAAGCGCCAGCCCGGCGTTTCATAGACCCACATCGGCGTCGGGTTGTTGTTGAACAGCAGCCGGTACTGCGTCTCCGAATTGCGCAGTTGCTCGGCGATGCGGTGGCGCTGGATGATGGAGCCGAGCGACGCCACCAGGATCTGCATGTTGACCACGTCGCGCTCTGAAAAAGCGTTGGGCTGGTCCGACAGCACCTTCAGCACGCCGATGGTTTCGTTGCCCGAACGCAGCGGCGCGGCAATCAGCGAACGTGCGGCGATGCTGCGCGACACCAGCAGGTTGACCCGCGGATCCAACTCGGCGTCACTGCTCAGCAGCACCGCGTCGGTGGTCACCGCCAGGCCCGACAGGCTTTTGTCCATGGGCAGGCGCACGCCCAGTTGGCGCGCCGTCCGGCCCGAGGAGGCGCGGCACACCAGCGCGTCGCCTTCGAGCAGCTCGATCAGCCCGCCGGTGGCGCCGGTCAGCATGCGCGCGCGCTCGGCGGTGAGCGTCATCACCGCTTCCAGGTCCAGGTCGAGCGCGGCGATCTCCTGCTGGATCTTGACGATGCTGGCGCGCGTCTCCGCGTCGAGCCTGGCTTCTTCCTCGGCCAGGCGTTGCTCGCTCAGGTCGGTCATGCCGCCAACCATGCGCACCGCCACGCCCTGCGCATCGCGGATCACGAAGCCGCGGTCGGACACTTCGGCATAGGAGCCGTCCTGGCGGCGAAAGCGGTACTCGGCGCTCCAGTTCGCGCCGTCGCCGTCGATGACTTCGTGGATGCTGTCGAGCACGCGCTGGTGGTCGGCCGGATCGATGCGCGAGACCCAGGAGCTGATGTCCGGCGCCGTATCTTCAGGCAACACGCCGAACAGGTTGTACAAGCCTTCGTTCCACCACATTGCGTCGGATTGAAGGTCCCAGTCCCACACCGCGTCGGCCGTGGCGCGGCTCACGAACTTGAAGCGCTGCTCGCTCAGCCGCAGGTGTTCCTCGATCTGCTTGCGGTCCGACACGTCCTGGAAAGCGCCCTGAACCCGCGTGATGCGCGCGCTGCGGTCGGGCTCGCCGTCCAGCATGCGCGCATAGACCGCGCGGCCCATCACCCGCACCCAGCGGTTGTGGCCCTTGGCGCTGACGATCTGCAGCTCCAGGTCGAAGGGTGTGCCCAGCCGGGCGCAGGCGTCGAATGCGGCGCGAATGGCCTCCTGGTCGGCCGGTGCGTACAGCGCAAAAGCCTGTTCCAGCGGCGGTGCTTCGCCCGGCGGCAGGTCGTGGATCGCCGCCACTTCGTCGGACCAGGTCAGCCGGCCCCAGGGCAAGTCGACGATCCAGCCGCCGACCCGGGCCATTTCACTGGCGACCTGCAGCGCTTCCGCGTTGGCGGGGGCGGTGCCGGGGCCGGAAACACGCACGCCGCCTTCGCCAGGGGCTGGCGCCGGCGGGCTCGATGGGGGCTGGTCGCCGGCACATGGGGCGGGGGTTTCGTCGGTCACGGCCGAACTTTAGCGTGAACCGCGCGCCATTCTTGAATTCGTTCGAAAAAGTAAACAGGTGCGGCTGAGATTTGTGTTGTTTGCGGACGAACCAGGCCCGGCCGGCGCGGGGCCGGGGCGCGGTTCAGGCCAGCGCCAGGGCCGGCGGGCCGTCGGCCAGCAGCCGGCGCAGCTGCGGCAT
>JAQGMQ010000043.1 GCA_028292305.1 Rhodoferax sp. | reverse complement strand
CGCGTCCTTGTGGCCCAGCGGCACGTCGATGGCGGTGCCCAGCCCGCCGACCTTCTTGGCCGACGGCACGAGCGCGGCGCCCTTCTCTACCGCCGTGCGCAGCGGTGCGCCCAGCTTGGGGTGCAGGATGGCGGCGGCGTGTTCCAGCTCGCCGGCCTCGCCGACGATGGCTGCCTTGCCGTAGCTGTGCGCCGCGCCCGGGGCAATGCCCAGCGCCTTCACGCAGCGCTCGCCGAGCAGGCCGCCCAGTTCTTCACCGATGGCGACCAGCTGGTCGAGGTTCTCGGCATAGCTGCCGGCATAGGGGTTGTCGATCACGGCCATGGCCAGGGCGCGGCGGGTGGGCGGGTTCACGGCCTGGCCCATTTCGATGTGGACCTCGTCCACCTGGACGATGATTTTGCGGATGTTGGCAAGCATGGAGGTGTCTCTTTGAATGGGGTTTGCAAGGCTCAGCGCAGGCCGTCCCAGCGGGTGATGCCTTCGGGCTCCAAGCCACCCACGCGGGCATGCACGCGCGCGCCCGAAGCCATGGTCAGGATGAAGACGATCTCGTCGGCCGCGGGTGCGCCGGGCACGCGCACTTCGATCGCATCGAAATGGCTGCGCACATAACTGGCGTTGATGTGGGTCAGCGGCACGTCGAGCGCCGTGCCCGGGCCGCCCACCTTCTTGGTCGACGGCACGATCGACAGGCCGTTGCCCGGCTGCCCTGTCTTCTCTTCTCCCTTGCCGGCCTTGTAGGCGTCACGGTCGCCCTTCCAGCCCAGCAGTTCGCGCATGGCATAGCCGCCGGGCACGTGCCACAGGGCGCCGTGTTCCAGCTCGCCGGCGGCGCCGACGATGGCGCCCTTGCCGTAGCTGGCGATGCGTTCGATCGGCAGGTCCATCGCGGCCAGCAGCCGGTGCGCCATGTCGATGCCGACCGGCTGCAGCGCTTCCATCATGGGCAGGATGTCGGGCTCGTAGCGGCCGGCGAAGGGGTTGGTCATGACCACGCCGACGGCGCCGCGCACCCGCGGCTGGGCGGCGACGGGACCGAACTCGTGGTTGATTTCTTCCACGTGGATGAAGATGCGGCGGATGGTGATCATGGGATGGAACGTTCTCTGAATTTCATTAAGCAAATACTGAACCAAGTTGCGGCGGATGCGGTGGCGACCGGAGCCGAGTATGGTCCGAACCGGTCGCGCCCGGCCCCAGGGTTTGCGCCCATTGCCCCTGGCAGACCAGCGTGGCCGACCAGATCAGGCCGGCCTTCTGCAGCGCCTGCGCCTTGGCCAGGCCGGCGGCCAGCGCGGTCTGCACCACATCGGCCGGCAGCGGCGGCACCTCGACGGTGACGGGTATGGCGCCCAGGTCGCTGTCGTCCTTCAGCGTGTTGGCCGGTTGCCGCTGGATGCCGGCATGCACCACGTCGACCGCGTTGGCCACCACCGTGGCAGCCGCATCGGCCTCGGCCGCGGTGGCCGCCATGACGGTCACGCTGTCGGCAATGCCCAGCGAAAAGCTGCGCCCGCGCCAGCCGCTGGTGGCAATGCCGCGCACCGGCGACTCGTAGCCCACTTCGGCCTGGGCGTCGGTGCGCAGACCGTCCGGGTCGTCCTGCGCGGCCGCAACCGCCTGGCCCCACTGGCCCAGGTCGGCGAACACGCCCACGCGCACCGCGTGGCCCGGCGTCAGGTAGAAGGCGATGTCGCCGCCGTTGTTGACCCAGGCGCGGTCCACGCCGGGGCGGTGGTAACAGGCGATGAGCTCCTGCGCCACCGCACCCGCCACCGCGGCCATCGGCGTGATGTAGTCGGCCCGGTAAGGCGCGCAGGCGCTCCACATGCGGCGCGCCACGCGGCCGTCGAGCCGCGAGCCGGCGGGCGAAAGCACCCCGGTGGCCGGCAGCGGCTGGCGCAGCGCGCGCAGTTCGGCCACCAGCTCGGCCAGCAGGGTGTAGAAGCGTTGCCAGGCGGCGTCGTGGGCCAGTTGCACGGCCAGCGACTCGCCCTCGGCACCGAGCACGATGTCCATCGGCCCGTGCTGGAAATGCCAGCGCCCGTCGGGCAGGCGCGCGCGTTGGGCGGGCATGGCGGCTCAGCCCAGCAGCGGTGGCTGGCCCAGCGGCCACACATTGGCCGAAGGGTTCTGCGTCCACAGGCGGGCCGTGGGCGCACCCTCGTTGTGCCAGGCACCCGCCTGCAGCACCTGCTCCAGGCTGCGCACGTGGTCCATGTGGCCGCCCAGGCGCTGGTAGTCGTCCAGCCGCATGCTGAATTCGACCGGCGCCACGATGGCCGGCGTGGGCACGGTGCCGAAGCTTTTGTCGGGCATGCGCAGCACGTCGGCCATCACCGTGATGCCGCCGCCGGGCCACACATAGGCCGGCGCGCCACCGCAGGTGACGTTGACCAGCGCCTGCTTGATGGCGCGGGTTAGCAGCACCGGGTTTTCGGTGACGCCGGCCCGCAGGCTGCCGCCGGCACCGCCGAGAAACAGCACGGTGCACAGCGAGGGTTCGCAGTTGTCGCCGATGCGGGTGATGATGCGGCGCACGCTCTCGGGCATGGCCTGCTCTACG
>JAQGMQ010000913.1 GCA_028292305.1 Rhodoferax sp. | reverse complement strand
TTTGCATTAATCTTAATGCTGTAACCTGTGCTCTTAGCTTATTAAACGTTTGTTCGGCACAATCATAAGAGTAATTGGCCAGCCAGGGTAAAGCATATATCAGCGAAGCTTGCGGCTTTTGAGCAATAGATATACCGACGCCATATAGTGAAGCATTAGCCGGCATCTTAACCGCTGGCATCGTAATTGTTGACTGGTTAGCAAAATGTACTTGTTGGCTTTGCCTGATAAATACTCTTGATGACAATATAGGTACGATATGCTCTTCGGCATCGGCAGCACCGGCACTTGCCGCTGTAATAACAATTTTAAGTGGGTTTGACTGTTCCGCTGGTACATGCAATAAAAAGGAAACCGCTCCTGAACTTTTTTTGCTAAGGTTAAAGGTTTGGCTATTATTATCTGTTAACCGATACGTAATATCTTCGCCTGTTACAGCGTCTTCTATTTTACAAGTGGCTTTACCCTGAATGGTTAAAGTATCCAAATTACTTATCCGGCTTTGCAGTTTTATCTTGTCGCCCTGGTATAACAGCCGGGGCATATTAGGCTGAACCATTAAATTAAGCTGGGTTTGCAGTTTTTTCTCCAGGTAGGTAAACTGAGCTTTACGAGTATGGGCGAGCATTTTCCAGTTCCATTCGGTAGCTGTTTCAGGCATGGTAAAGCTAAAGCTGTAATAACCATCTGCACCTGCATGAATTTGCGGGAAGAAAAACGCGGTTTCATTGAAGTTTTTACGGACTTTAACTACCGGTTCTTCGGAACCAGGCAGCACAATTGGCCCCCTGGTACTGATGATTAGCACACCCTGAGCCGCCCGCGCCCCGTAGATGGCGCTTGCATCTGCTCCTTTTAAAACCATAATTTGGGTTATGGCATTAGGGTTAATGCTGCTCAATTCCCCGGAATAAACCTGTCCGTTAATAACAATCATTGGCTGGTTATAATCATTAAGGCTACTTGTTCCCCTTATCATGATTGTGCTAACGCTACCTGTCATATTAGATCGGCGCTCAATTCCATAACCTACAACAACCTCTTGTAAACCACTTGCATTGCCTATGCTTAGTCCCGCAGCTCTGCCTTCCACGGCATAGAACATATCCGCACCACGTTTACTCATTCGAATTTCTTGCAAATTAACCATCGTCGAACTCTCCGAGTAGTTTCCCGCTTTTTGGGTAGATGTAAGTGAATAATTCCAACCGGTATTAAAATAATAGGGGTAGGGGTTTGTATTTGGTAAATTCCAATGATGCTTTTCAAGTTTATCCAGGGAAGCATCATATAAGGTAGTCATGATTTCGGCTGCTATGTTGTCACTTTTTGTTTTAACTGATAAAGTAAACGTTTCCTGTGCCCCCGGTGCCATTACCTTCCGGTATTTCTCTACAATAATATCGGGAGATTGAGTACTAACTGCATTAATATAAATCCTTTTTTCATGCTTGTCTATTTTGTTATCTCTTACCGTAATGCGGTTAAGTATCAATTCGCCCGTTGCATCTGATGGAACCTGATATTTCCATACCTGTATGCCGGCTCTTTCTGTTACTGGCTGATAAATATTTCTGATAATTCTCTTTTTCTTACCACCCATATATAACACTTGGTAAATAGTGTAGCTATCATTTTTGCCCGAACTATACCATGTTAGCGCATCATTAGCTTTTGCTGAGTTAAAAGGCAAATAGTCAATATTATCGACAGGTACATCACCTGTTTTACTATCAAACACATCAAAGGTATAGCTGGCTTGTCCAATGATCCTGCCATTATCCTTACATTCAGCTAAAAGTTGAAAAAAGCCGGCTTTTATATCTTCTTTACGCAGTGCAAATTTTTCATAAGCCGCTGTGTTAATTACGGTGTCAAGCACAAGCGTTTTCTCTTCTTTTACTCTTGCATGTACTGCTTTATCCGGAAACCATGTATTCCAGTCAGATTCGTTATAATACCATTGATCAACATATTTAATATTACTTTCATTCAGTTTGGGGTTATTTATCTTGTAGAGCCTGATATTTATCTTACGTCCCACCACACCTTCAAAGTCGGCAGAGGTGCTGACATTTAAAACAGGAAGCACCTGTCTGTCGTAAGTTTTGTTTACAGGAATGTTGATTTTCACCGGACGGGAGGAGATATTGAGTGTTTCATTTAATTCGGTACTTTCTCCAGTTGCATCAACAGCTGTTGCATTTAGGTTATAATTATAATTCCAAACCAGCGAATCATTTAATACAGCTTTGGCAACTACAGAATCACTTACTGGTATAGACAGTTCTCCCTTTTCATCTGTATAGCCAGTTTGCTGCTTCAACCGTATCTTAATATAATCACTGGAATAATCGTTTGGTCTGCTATTATTAGAGGGTATCCGCCCATTGCGACTGATAACGTAATTTATGGGAATATTCCCCAAATCGGCCCCGCTGAACGAGCGTAGTTTAATTTTAATTTCAAAAGGCTCACCAGGCATCAGCATTTTCTTTTGCTTTTCCATACTCAGTTCAATAGTTGGCCTTTTGTATTCTTCTACCTTAAAGCTACCATAGTTGCGGTAATTAGTTTGCGGCAAGCCATCTATTCGCCAGCTCCCTGTAGCGGCGGTCTTAGGTAT
>JAQGMQ010000893.1 GCA_028292305.1 Rhodoferax sp. | reverse complement strand
ATTGCGACCGCGTGCTGCAACAGGTGGCGGGACAATGGGCCGTGCAAGTTATCTGAGACCTTTCCGACATGAATACGCAAATCAAATCCGCCAAGAACATTCCCGGCCGCAATGTGGTCGTCGTCGGTACCCAGTGGGGTGACGAAGGCAAGGGCAAGCTGGTCGACTGGCTGACCGAAAGCGCGCAAGGCGTCGTTCGGTTTCAGGGCGGCCACAACGCCGGCCACACCCTGGTCTTCAACGGTGTGAAGACCGCGCTGCACCTGATCCCGAGCGGCATCATGCGGCCCGGCGTCAAGTGCTACATCGGCAACGGCGTGGTGCTGTCGGCGGCCAAGCTGTTCGAAGAGATCGAAGGCCTGGAGAAGGCCGGTGTCGAGGTGCGTTCGCGCCTGCGCATCAGCGAGGCCTGCCCGCTGATCCTGCCGTTCCACGCGGCCATCGACATCGCCCGTGAACTCGCGCGCGAGAAATGCGGCACCGAGAAGATCGGCACCACCGGGCGCGGCATCGGCCCGGCCTATGAAGACAAGATCGCCCGCCGCGCCCTGCGGGTGCAAGACCTGAAGTACCCCGAGCGCTTCGCCGCCAAGCTGCGCGAACTGCTGGAGCTGCACAACTTCGTGCTGACGCAGTTTCTGCACGCGCAGCCGATCGACTTCGATTCCGTCTACACCGAATCGATGCGCCATGCCGAGTTGCTGAAGCCGATGATGGCCGACGTGTCGCGCGAGCTGAACGATGCCCACAAGGCCGGCGCCAACCTGCTGTTCGAAGGCGCACAGGGCACGCTGCTCGACGTCGACCACGGTACCTACCCCTACGTCACTTCCAGCAATTGCGTGGCCGGCAACGCCGCCGCCGGCGCGGGCGTGGGTCCGGGCATGCTGCACTACGTGCTGGGCATCACCAAGGCCTACTGCACCCGTGTGGGCGGTGGCCCGTTCCCCACGGAACTGGATTGGGAAACGCCGGGCACGCCGGGCTACCACATGAGCACCATCGGCGCCGAAAAGGGCGTGACCACCGGGCGCAGCCGCCGCTGCGGCTGGTTCGACGCGGCCCTGTTGAAGCGCAGCGCCCAGGTCAACGGCCTGACCGGCCTGTGCATCACCAAGCTCGACGTGCTCGACGGCCTGAAGGAGCTGCTGCTGTGCACCGGCTACCAGCTCGATGGCGAGCTGATCGACATCCTGCCGATGGGTGCGGAAGACATCGCGCGCTGCGAGCCGGTGTACGAAACCATCGCCGGCTGGAGCGATTCCACCGTGGGCGTGACCGAATACGACAAGCTGCCCGAGAATGCGCGCTTGTACCTGCAGCGCATCCAGGACGTGACGGGTGTGCCGATCGCCATGGTGTCGACCAGCCCCGACCGCGACCACACCATCATGATGCAGCACCCGTACCAGGTGGCGTAAATATTCCTGCTGCGCGAACCAATCTTGCACCGGCGGTCCTCGCCGTACACTTGTACGGCTCCGGTCCTCGACGCGACCTTGGTCCGCTCGCTACGGCATCTTTACACCATCCGAGCCTGCAGCAAACGCCCGTTTCAATTTCAGGAGCCAACATGGTTTTTCAGCCCTCATCCTGCCACCCGCCCGCGGCCTCGTTCCTTCCAATGACAGAGGCCGCAGCATGCTGACCGAAGACGGCAAACACCTCTACGTGAGCTACGACGAGTACCACAACCTCATCGAAAAGCTGGCGCTCAAGATCCACCAGTCCGGCTGGGAATTCGACAACATCCTGTGCCTGGCGCGCGGCGGCATGCGCCCCGGCGACATCCTCTCGCGCATCTTCGACAAGCCGCTGGCCATCATGTCCACCAGCTCCTACCGCGCCGAAGCCGGCACCCGCCAGGGCAACCTGGACATCGCCCGCTTCATCACCACGCCCAAGGGCGAACTGGCGGGCAAGGTGCTGCTGGTCGACGATCTGGCCGACACCGGCGTCACGCTGAAGGCCGTGATCAACCAGATCCGCACCAACTACGCACCCATCACCGAGATGCGCAGCGCCGTCATCTGGACCAAGGGCATCTCCACCTTCACGCCTGATTATTCGGTCGAGTTTTTGCAGACCAACCCCTGGATTCACCAGCCTTTCGAAGGCTACGATTCCATGCGCCCGGCGCAGTTGCTGGAAAAGTGGAAACTCTGAACGCCGCGCCCGGCGTCCGACCGTTGATCTCCAAAAGCCGGGCCTGACCCGGCTTTTTCCATCTGCGCATCCCTTGTTCCTTGCGAGCGCGTTTCGCTAATTTTTTCGTCATGCCCATGTCCATGTCCATGTCCACTACAAAGCCCCAGCCCAAGCCCGGCGTCGCGACCAGCCTGATCCACCACGCCTATGTGCCACCCGCCGAGTTCTCGGCGCCGCAGCCCGGCGTGTTCAAGGCCTCCACCGTCATCTTCCCGAACGTGGCCGCCATGCGCCACCGCGAGTGGAAGGACAAGTCCGGCTACACCTACGGCCTGCACGGCACGCCCACCACCTTCATCCTCGAAGAGCGCCTGTGTGCGCTCGAAGGCGGGCTGCAGTGCCTGCTGGTGCCCAGCGGCCTGGCGGCCATCGCCACCGTGGCGCTGTCGCTGCTGAAGACCGGCGACGAAGTGCTGATGCCCGACAACGCCTATGGCCCGAACAAGACGCTGTCGGACGGCGAGCTGACCCACTTCGGCATCACCACCCGGCTCTATGACGCGATGGACCCGGCCGACCTGGCCGCCAAGATCAGCGATAAGACCCGCCTGGTCTGGCTCGAGGCGGCCGGCTCGGTCACGCTCGAATTCCCCGACCTGCCGGCGCTGGTGCGCATCTGCCAGCAGAAGGGCGTGACCAGCGCACTCGACAACACCTGGGGCGCCGGCCTTGCCTTCGACGCGTTCGATCTGGAGCCCGGCACCGGGGCCACGCTCGGCGTAGACCTCACCATCCACGCGCTCACCAAGTACCCGAGCGGCGGCGGCGACGTGCTGATGGGCAGCATCATCACCCGCGACCCCGGCCTGCACCTGCGCCTGAAGCTCGGCCACATGCGCCTGGGCCTGGGCGTAGGCGGCAACGACACCGAAGCCGTGTTGCGTTCGTTGCCCAGCATCGCGCTGCGTTACCGCGCCCACGACGCGACTGCTCGCCAACTGGCCACCTGGTGCACCGGCCGGGACGAATTCGCCCAGGTGCTGCACCCGGCGCTGGCGGATTCGCCGGGCCACGCGCACTGGCAGGCCCTGTGCCAGCCAGCGGCCGGCTCCACCCGCGAGGGTGGGGCGGCCGGTCTGTTCAGCGTGATCTTCCACCCACGCTACAACACGGCGCAGGTCGACGCGTTCTGCGACGCATTGCAGCTGTTCAAGATCGGCTATAGCTGGGGCGGCCCGATCAGCCTGGTCGTGCCTTACGAACTCGGCAGCATGCGGCCGTCGTGGCCGGCCCATCTGGCGCAGGGCACGCTGGTGCGGTTTTCCGCGGGGCTGGAGTCGGCTGCCGACCTGCAGGCCGATCTGGCCCAGGCGCTGCAACGGTTGAGCGCCTGACGCCAGGCCGTGTCGAGGGCGCCGCCAGTTGGCACGCGCACGATGTTGGGTTACGCTGGGGCCGTGCCGCGTGTGCGCCACCGTTTTTCGCGGTGCCGCATGCTGTTAAAGTGACACGCACTTATTTGAAAGAGAACCACTTTGGCTACACCTAATTACGGATACGAGAAACGCCAAAAAGAGTTGGCCAAGAAGAAGAAAAAGGAAGAAAAACTCAAGGCCAAGGCTGAACGCAAAACCGGCGAACCCGGCAGCGACGATCAGCTGCAGGACGGCGGCTCCGGGTCCCAGGATTCCGGCGCCAACGTGCCTCCGGCCCAGCCCTGAGTCGTGCCCCGGCGCCCAGCACTGGCGCCGCGCCCGGGGCACCGTGCCGGCGCCCGCGGTCTAGAGCAGTTTCTTCAACTGCGGCCAGACGTTGTCCAGCATCAGCGGATGCGCCTCTTCCTTCGGATGGATGCGGTCGGCCTGGAACATCGCCGT
>JAQGMQ010000911.1 GCA_028292305.1 Rhodoferax sp. | reverse complement strand
AAATGGGAAGTTGAGCGCCCGGAACAGGTAATTGATATTTTAGGACTTTGGGGCGATGCTGTTGATGGCATACCCGGTATACCTGGTGTTGGCGAAAAAACCGCTAAACAATTAATTAAACAATACGGATCAGTAGAAGAGATAATAGCTCATAGTCACGAATTAAAAGGCAAACTGCGAGAAAACGTAGAGCAATTTGCCGAGCAGGGCCTGATGTCGAAAAGACTGGCCACTATCAATTTGGAGTCTCCGGTTGAACTGGATGAGGCCGGATTGGAAATGTGCGCGCCAAGTAAAGACTTGCTGGAGCCGCTTTTTGCCGAACTGGAATTCCGTACGCTGGGTCGCCGTGTATTTGGCGATGATTTTAGCATAACCGAAACCCGTGCCGTATCTGTTCAAACAGATTTGTTTGGTAACGAGGTGGCAGGTGGTCGCACAACAATGACGGTAGATGTAGAGGACATTTACGAGCCGCCAACCTCAGTTGAGATAAAGAACATAAATACAGTAGAACATGACTATATACTGGCCGATACTTTTGAAAAACGTGCCGAGCTCATTAATATACTAAAACAACAAAAAAGCTTTTGCTTTGATACCGAAACAACTGGTACCGATGCCAACCATTGCGAGTTGGTGGGCCTGTCATTCGCGGTAAAACATTATCAGGCGTGGTATGTACCGGTGCCTGTTGATGAACTGGAAGTTATAAAGATAGTAGCCGAGTTTAAACCTGTGTTTGAAGATGCCACTATCGGCAAGATAGGGCAGAACCTAAAATTTGACATATTGATGCTGAAATGGTATGATGTGGAAATGAAAGGCGACCTGTTTGATACAATGATGGCGCACTACATAATAGATCCGGATACCCGCCATAATATGGATATCCTGTCAGAAAATTACCTAAGCTACAAACCGGTTTCTATAACCGAGCTTATTGGTCCTAAAGGCAAGAACCAGGGCAACATGCGCGATGTTGAAATAGAAAAAATTAAAGACTACGCCGCCGAGGATGCCGATGTAACGCTGCAGCTAAAAACCGTTTTCGAGCCCAAAATAAAAGAGGTTGGCGCAGAAAAATTGCTTCACGAAATAGAGAACCCCCTGATATATGTATTGGCTGATGTGGAACATGAAGGCGTACGTATAGATCATGAAACATTAAAAGAGTTCTCTAAAGAACTGGAAACTGATATAGCCAAACTGGAGAAAACAGTATTTGAAAAAGCAGGTGTTAGGTTTAACATTGCATCGCCAAAACAACTAGGCGAAGTGCTGTTTGAGAAATTACTGCTTGATCCTAAAGCCAAAAAGACCAAAACCGGCCAATACCAAACTGGCGAGGACGTGTTATTGTCATTAGCCGCCAAAAGCGATATAGTGAGGGATATACTGGATTTTCGACAATTGCAAAAACTAAAATCAACCTATGTAGATGCTTTGCCAACAATGGTGAACCCTAAAACGGGCCGTGTGCATACCAGCTACAACCAGGCAGTGGCGGCAACGGGCAGGCTAAGTTCTAATAACCCCAACCTGCAAAATATACCAATCCGTACAGAGCGTGGCCGTGAGGTAAGGAAAGCGTTTATACCAAGAGATTCTGACCACAGCATAGTATCTGCAGATTATTCGCAGATAGAGCTGCGCATTATTGCTGAAATAAGCAAAGATGTGAACATGCGGCAGGCATTTACTGATAATATAGATATCCACACCGCTACTGCTGCCAAAGTTTACGGTATAAGTTTAGATGAGGTAGACAGCACCCAGCGCCGTAATGCCAAGGCGGTAAACTTTGGTATCATTTATGGGCAGTCGGCATTTGGGTTATCGCAGAACTTGGGTATCCCCCGTAAAGAGGCTGCAGAGATCATAGAAAACTATTTTGCCCAATACCCAGGCATTAAACAATATATGGCCGATACCATGAATTTTGCCCGCGAAAACGGTTATGTATGTACGCTAATGGGCAGGCGCAGATACCTGCGTGATATCAACTCTGCTAATCAAACCGTACGTGGCTTTGCCGAACGAAACGCTATTAACGCGCCAATACAGGGCTCTGCTGCTGATATGATAAAGATAGCTATGATCAATATTCACCGCGAGTTTAAGGCTCTTAAACTGGATGCCCGCATGACCATGCAAGTGCATGATGAGTTGGTGTTTGATGTGCCCAACCATGAGATAGAGATTGTAAAGCCTATTATAATGGATAACATGAAGAACGCCATAAAAACCGAAGTGCCAATTATGGTAGAGATAGGCACAGGCTTAAACTGGCTGGAAGCACATTAACTATTCCCCTGCTGTCATGCTGAACGTAGTGAAGCATCTGTTCGCTAATGCCTATCGATAGATCCTTCACTACATTCAGAATGACAAAAAGAACGTTAGGCAGTGGATACCGGCCTGTGGCTAAGGCTCAATGTCATTATTTAAGGATAAACCCCATCGGGGTTAAAGCTTTGTAGAAAAACAACCAGGTAGCCACATACGGTGCCATCGGTACGGAACTACGCCATGTTGCGTACCGATGGCACGCTAAAATATATAA
>JAQGMQ010000866.1 GCA_028292305.1 Rhodoferax sp. | reverse complement strand
CTACCTCAGCACCGCGCCGGGCGCGAACATCCCGGCCGGCGTGTACAGCGACACCCTGCAGATCACCTGGGTCTATACGAACATCTGCGAAGGCCTGGTGAACGTGGCCGGTCTGTGCCTGGGTTTTCTGAACAACGGCACGACCACCACGTCGATGGTGGTCAACCTGACCGTGACCAACGACTGCACCATCACCGCGCCCACGGTGAACTTCGGGAGTGCGCCGCTGGTGAGCGGCTTCCCGACCGTGTCGCAGAACATCTCGCTGCTGTGCACCAAGAACATGACCTATACCGTCGGCATGAGCGCGGGCAACTTCTCCCAGAGCGGCCGGCGCCAGATGGCCAACGGCAGCAACCGGCTGGCCTATGACATCTTCAAGGCCGACAGCACGGTCTGGGGCTCGGTGACGACGGCCCGCGCCACGGGGCCGGCGGCGAGTGACGGGACCAATCTGCAGACGATTCCCTATACGGCTCGGGTCTACCAGGATCAGGCCACGCCGGCGGCGGCGGTTTATACGGACAGTGTGGTGGTGGATGTGAGTTTTTGAGGGGCGTGGAACGCTGGCGCTGAGCCTGTCGAAGGGCCTGGTTCGGGTTTTAAGTCTGGTTGATTTGTCAACGTTGGTTGACGCTGCTGGCCGGGAGTCGCCCGGCGGCGAGTCACCTTCTTTTGCTTCGCCAAAAGAAGGTAACCGAAGAAAAGGCGACCCGCAGTCTGGGACCCTGCGCTGGCGGGTGTCGGCGGGGGTCTGGCTAAACTCGCTGCGCTCAAACAACGCCAGCCCTGATCCCGCCGACACCCACCATCGCAGGCCCAGCCAGGACGGGTGGGGTCCGGGGTCAAATACCGCCGTCGCTGCGCTGGGCAACAGCCGAACAGCCAACAGCCGCAGCGGCCGTGACCGGCACCCTGCCTTGTCCCCTCTCCCGCGTGCGGGAGAGGGCTAGGGTGAGGGCCGGCGTGACGCGCAGGGACTTCAACTACCACCCTCACCCCAGCCCTCTCCCGCACGCGGGAGAGGGAGCAATACCGACGGCAGCAAGCGCAGCGACGCGTCCAGTATCCGGCTCCCGCCTAGTGGGGGCGCTTCTTTTCGTGGGGGTTCTTGTGCGCACAAGAAATGTCACGTCCGCCGGTGCGACCGCCGGCCAGCAGCGTCAACACCCGTTGACAAATCAACCAGCCACGACACCCCGACCCGGACCCTTCGACAAGATCAGTACAAGCTGAGAATCAGGCGATCGGCCGAACAGCGAAACGGCAACACAAAAACCAGTGCTCAGCAAGCCGCCGCCAGCATCCCCTCGAACACCTCAGCCGCCACCGGCCGGCTGAACAAATACCCTTGCCCGAAATCACACCCCATCGCCACCAGCAGGTCCCGCTGCTCCACCGTTTCAATGCCTTCCGCCACGACCCGCAAGCCCAGCTTGTGCGCCATCACCACCATGGCTTCGCACAACGCCAGATCGTGTGAACCCGGGGTCAGGTTGGCGACGAAAGAGCGGTCGATCTTCAGGTAGTCGAGGTCGAGGTTCTTCAGGTAGGACAGCGACGAATAACCCGTGCCGAAATCGTCGATGGCCACCTGCATACCGGCTTCGCGGTAGCTGCGCAGGCAGGCGGCGATGGCGGGGGTGGAATTGAGCAGCAGGCCTTCGGTGATCTCGAGCGCCACGGCGTCGCCCGGCAGGCCGAGCTGGGCCAGGTGGTCGAGCCAGCTGGCGGCGTGGTTTTGCGTGCGGCCGAACTGGGCCGGCGACTTGTTGACGCTGATCTGGAACGTCGCGCAGTGCCGGGTGCGCCACTGCTTGGCCCAGCGCGCGGCTTCCTTGAAGACCCAGTCGCCGATCTCGCCGATGAGGCGGTTCTCTTCGGCCAGCGGAATGAATTCGCAAGGCCCGACCAGGCCGCGCTCGGGGTGTTGCCAGCGCACCAGCGCCTCGGCCTTGTGGATGCGGCCGGTGGCCAGTTCGACGATGGGCTGGAAGTGCAGGCAGAACTGGCGTTCGGCCACGGCGACGTGCAGCTCGCGGACCATCTGAATGCGTTGCTGCGCGGCCTTTTGCAGGCTGGGCGTGAAGAAGCTGTACTGGTTGCCGCCCTGTTGTCGGGCCGCCACCATGGCCTGCTGCGCGTTCTGCAGCATGGTGTCGACGGGCGCGGCATCGGCCGGGTACACGGTGATGCCGACGCTGCCCGACAAAGCCACCAGCGCCGTGTCCAGCTCGAAGGGCTCGGCCAGGCGGTGCAGGATGTGTTGGGCCACGTGGCTCGCGCGGTCGGCGCTGTGCAGGCCGGTCAGGAGCACGGTGAAGCCGTCGCTGGCGGTGCGGGCCACCGAGTCGGTGCTGCGCACACAGGCGACGATGCGGCGCGACGCCTCCACCAGCAGGCGGTCGGCCCAGTCCTGGTCGTGGCTTTCATGGATGCCGGCAAAGTTGTCCAGATGGATGGCCAGCAGTGCCACGGTGCGGTTGTCGCAGGCCGCCTTCTTCACTTCTTCGGCCAGCCGGTCCTTCAGCATGCTGCGATTCGGCAACTGGGTCAGTCCGTCGAAATTGGCCTGGCGCCAGATCAGGGCTTCGGATGCCTTGGTGTGGGTCAGATCAGAGAACAGCGTCACACGGCGCAACACCTCGCCCGCCGGGCCGCGCACCGTGCCGATGCTGAGCCAGCCGGGAAACGACTCGCCGGATTTGCGCCTGTTCCAGGTCTCACCCTGCCAGTTGCCGGTGGTGGCGATGGCCTGCCGCAAATCCCGGTAGAAGCCGCGGTCGTGGTGCGGCGAATTCAGCAGCGCCGGGTCCTGGCCGATGACTTCGTCGGCGGCATACCCAGTAATGTGGACGAACGCCGGGTTCACGGCGACGATGCGGTCTTGCTCGTCCGTCACCATCATGGCTTCGGTGCTGTGTGCGTAGACCAGTTCGGCCAGTTGCAGATTCAACTGCATGGCGCTGGCGGCGGGCGGGGGTACCGCGGCGCCATCGGCCTGGCCATCATTTCTTCGCCCAAACGCACGGCTTGCCGTGGCTGGCAGGCAGCGCGACAAAAGCCGTTGCAGCAGGGGCACACGCGGACCCCGGTCCCGTGGGCTTTTGCCGTCGGAGCTGGTCGGAATCGCAGGGGCGTTGTGCATCGTGAACGGCGTGGTTGGGGTGTGCTTGATTGGAGCATCTCCCCAGTTGCAGAATGTGATACGACTGTGGCGTTGTACTGGCCGGCATCGGCCCCTAGAATGCAAAAGAAACAGCTTGCAACGAACAGGCCTTGATCAGCCTGAGGACAAGGGACACACCATGCACATCGGGGTACTTGAAGACGATCCGTCACAACGCGAACTGATCCTGGTGCTGATCGAAGAAGGCCAGCACACCAGCCGCGGTTTCGGCCTGGCCGAGACGTTCAAGGAGGGCCTGAAGCGCGAGACCTTCGATTTGGTGCTGGTCGACTGGGTGCTGCCCGATGGCACGGGCGGCGAGGTCATCGAATGGATTCGCGCCAACATCGGCTGGCACCTGCCGGTGATCGTGGTCACCGCGCAGGAAGACGAGGAGACGGTGGTCGCGGCACTGCAGGCCGGGGCCGACGACTACATCGTCAAGCCGCCCAAGCCGCTGGAGCTGCTGGCCCGGGTGAGCTCGGCGCTGCGCCGGGCGCGGCCCAACACCTTGTCGATCCTGCGGGTCGGCGACTACGAGATCGACATCCAGCGTGAACGGGTGAGCGTGGGTGGCGAGCCGGTGACCATGACGCAAAAGGAATTCGACCTGTCGGTGGTCATGTTCCAGAACCTGGGCAAGATTCTGTCGCGCGATTTTCTGCTCGACAAGGTCTGGGGCAAGACGGTGGACGTGGACGTGCGCACCGTCGACACGCATGTGAGCCGGCTGCGCCGCAAGCTGTCGCTGGACGGCAGCCGTGGCTGGAAGCTGGCGCCGGTCTACGGCTTCGGCTACCGCTTCGACCGCGTCGACACCGCGGCGGCCTGAGGACCGGGGGCGCGAAAGAGCGAAAGAGCGAAAGAGCGAAAGAGCGAAAGAGAGGGAGAGAGGGAGAGAGGGAGAGAGGGAGAGCGCCAGCACGCCTGCTGTTGCTAGGCTTCGAGGCGCTCCGCCAGTTCAACGATCAGCGCATCCAGGTCGTCGCTGAGCGTCTGGCCCATCGGCAGCAGATCGGCCATCGGCGCCTCGGCCTTGATCGCGGCCTGCATGCGCATCACCCCGTCGAGCACCTGCACCGCCCCTACCGCACCTGCCGCACCGCGCAGCGAATGCAGCTTGCGCCGCGGCTCCTCCAACTCACCCGCATGCAGGTAGTCCATCAGCGCCGCGCCCGCATTGCGGTAGTGCGTGAGGAACTGGCGCAGCACCCGCACGGCCAGCGCCGGCTTGTTGGCGCACTGCTCATAGGTGATGGCCAGGTCCAGGCCGCGGATGCCGGCCAGCTGTTCCTCGGGCCCGCGCACCACGGCCGCGGCGGATGGTGGCGCGGGTACGGCGAGGCGGGTGCGTGACGGCAACCAGCGCAGCAGCGCTTCATGCAGCACGCGCGGGTCCACAGGCTTGGCCAGGTGGCCGTTCATGCCCGCGTCCAGGCAGGCCTGCCGGTCTTCGCTGAAGGCATTGGCGGTCATAGCGATGATCGGCAAGTCGGCCATGTGCGGGTCCTGGCGCAGTACCCGGGTGGCTTCCAGGCCGTCCATGCGCGGCATCTGCACGTCCATCAGCACCAGGTCGTAGGCGCCCCGTTTGGCCAGGCGCACCGCCTGTTCGCCATCGCCGGCAATGTCGACCACCAGGCCGGCGGCCTGCAGCAGGTCGGCGGCGACTTCCTGGTTGACCGGGTTGTCTTCGACCAGCAGCACGCGCGCGCCGCGGTGCTTTTCGCGCAGCGCGGCTTCCATGGCCTCGATGCTGCGCAGCACGGGTGCGGCGGCCTTGCCGTCGTTCTTCAACAGGCGCATCAGGCAGTCGAGCATCATCGAGGGGGTGACCGGCTTGAGCATCACCGTGCCGAAGCCGGCCTCGCGCGCCATCTGCTGCAGCTCGTCCTGGTCGCGCGCCGACACCAGCACCATCGGTGGCGCCACCGCCAGCTGCTCGCGCATGCGGCGTGCGGTCTCGATGCCATCCATGCCGGGCATGGCCCAGTCCATCAGCACCACGGCATAGGCATCGTTTTCGGCGGCGGCCTGCGCCGTCAACGCCAGCGCCGCATGGCCATCGCCAGCCACGTCGGTGCGCAGCCCGAGGCCGCGCAGCATTTCGGCCATGGCCGTGCGCGCGTCGGGCAGGTCGTCGACCAGCAGGCAACGCAAGCCTTTCAAGACCGGTGCGGCGGCGGCTTCGGTTTGCAGCGCGCGGTGCAGCCGCACGCTGATCCAGAAGCGGCTGCCCTTGCCAGGCAGGCTCTCGCCACCGGCCTCGCCGCCCATCAGCTCTGCGATATGCCGCGTGATGGTCAGCCCCAGGCCGGTGCCGCCGTGGCGCCGGGTGCTCGAGCCGTCGGCCTGCACGAAAGGCGTGAACAGCAGCGGCAGCATTTCCGGGTCGATGCCGATGCCGGTGTCGCGCACTTCG
>JAQGMQ010000824.1 GCA_028292305.1 Rhodoferax sp. | reverse complement strand
ACCGCATGCCGCACGAGTTCGGGCAGATGCAGGAGATGATGAAGAAGATGAAGGGCGGCGGGATGATGAAGATGCTGAAGCGCATGGGGGGGATGAAGGGCATGCCGAAGATGCCGTTCTGACGGATAGGGCCGGTAGCGCGAATGGCCATTTCGGCTGAGCTCGTCTGGCCTTTCCCTACCCATCCCAACCTCGGGTGCCCGCACTTGTCCCATTGAGAAGGACGCCCAATGAAGCACAAGAAAAAGCTTCCGACCTGGCTGCAGCCGAGGAGCCTGCAGCCGCCCATGCCGGTCGTCGTCGTGTGGTACACGGAGGCCGAATGGGCCAAGGTCAAAGCCGCGTCTGTCGACGCAGAGCGCTTCGAACAGACCTACGCGGCGTGGGTCCGGATCGCCGAGAAGGCCGTTGTCGATCTACGCGCTGCTGGCATTGTCACGCAAAGGTCCTACGTCAAGGCCAACGACCTCCTGGCCTGGTGCCTCGTGCACAACAAACCGAACGACGCGGGAGCGAGAGCCCAGTTCGCCTCGCTGCAAGGGCCGAAGCCAGCTGAGGTTGACGGCTGAGGTTTCGCCGCGGATTGGATCCCTTGACGAAAGGTACGCTTTGCGCTCCAGGAAAATGACGAAACCCATGCAGACACCCATCACCGCAAGCGAAGCGCGCGCGAGCCTCTACCGGCGCCTCGATCAAACCGCTGAGTCACACGAGCCCATCCTCATTTCTGGCAAGCGAACCAGCGCAGTGTTGTTGTCGGCGGAGGACTGGCAAGCGACCCAGGAAACTTTGTATTTGCTGGCGGTTCCGGGCATGCGCGAGTCCATCAAGAAGGGCATGTCGGAACCGCTTCACAAGAGCACCAAGGTACTGAGCTGGTGACCTGGGAAGTCGTGTTTGCCAAACTGCAATCAAAGACGCTGAAAAGCTCGGCGCGGCAGGTTTGGAGAACAAGGCGCAGGAGTTGCTGGCGATCCTGGCGCGTGACCCGTTTCCAAACCCACCTTCCTACGAAAAGCTGGTGGGAGATTTGGAGGGTGCGTACTCAAGGCGAATCAATATCCACCATCGCCTGGTCTGTGAAGTCTTCAAGGAAGAGTGCACTGTTCGCGTCCTGCGGATGTGGACCCACTACGAATAGGCCCGACTTCTCCGCTGCCAGTTGGTTGATGCAGGAGGCGGCCTTTGGCACATCATTCAGAGCGTCGCAGCCCAAAAAAAAGCCGGCTTGCGCCGGCTTGAAGTTGGGAAAAATATTGTTCGTGTTATGCGGCGACCAACACCGGCCGTGACAGCCGGCGGGCATGCAGCCAGGCGCGGCGCAGCACGGCGGGCGACCAGCTTTCTTCGGGGATCAGCAGGAAGCGGCGGTTGCGGAACGCGGTACCGAGTTCGATCTGGCTGGTCAGGACGGCCATCGGGATGGCCAACAGCAGGGGCAGGCCCACGGGGATCAACCAGATCAGCGCACGGGCGTCGATGGCGGCAATGCCGAGTGCCAGGATGGCGATCACGGTGGTCATCGGGGCCAGGCTCTTGGCGGTGTCTTTCCAGGTCAGCGCCACGGCTTCACGGGGAGGCGACTTCCAGTCGAGCTTCAGCCCGGTGATGGCCACCAGCACGAACAGCGAGTGGGCCAGCATGCGCACCGGCGACTGCAACAGGGCCAGCACGCTCTCCAGCACCGAGCTCTTGATCAGGCTGAAGGTGCCGCCGTATTGGCGTTGTTCACCCTTCATCAGCACGGCGGTGATGCCCAGGATGCGCGGCAGGAACAACATGCTCAGCGTCCAGGCCCACAGGCCCAGCAGTTCCGAAGGCAACACGTCCCACTGACCGTTGGCGATCAGGTGGCTGGTGGTGGCCATTTCGGCGCCCGACAACCACAGGGCAGTGCCCAGCGTCAGGAACGCGAGCCACAACGGGGCCGACAGGTACGACAGTGTGCCGGTGACGAACATCGCGCGGTGCACCGGGTGGATGCCGGGCTCGGCCATCAGGCGGGCGTTTTGCAGGTTGCCCTGGCACCAGCGGCGGTCACGCGTCAATTCGGACAGCAGGTCTGGCGGTTGTTGTTCGTAGCTGCCAACCAGTTCGGACACCAGCCTCACGTGGTAGCCGGCACGGCGCATCAGCGCGGCTTCGACGAAGTCGTGCGACATGATGCCGCCGGACATGCCGCCGGTGCCCTTGATCGGGGCCAGCGCGCAATGCTGCATGAAGGGCTCGACACGGATGATGGCGTTGTGGCCCCAGTAGTGCGATTCGCCGAGTTGCCAGAACTGCATGCCGAGCGTGAACAGGCGGCCGGTCATGCGGGAAGCGAATTGCTGTGCGCGGGCATGCAGGGTCACGTGGCCGATGGCCTGGGTGGCGGTCTGGATGACGCCGGCTTGCGGGTGCTTTTCCATCAGCTTGACCATCGAGGTCAGGCAGTCGCCGCTCATCACCGAGTCGGCGTCGAGCACGACCATGTATTTGTAGTCTTTGCCCCAGCGGCGGC
>JAQGMQ010000822.1 GCA_028292305.1 Rhodoferax sp. | reverse complement strand
TCTCGAGCACGCGCAACAGCTTGACATGCAGGTCCAGCGGCATCTCGGTGACTTCATCCAGAAACAGCGTGCCGCCGTTGGCGCGTTCGAAGAATCCCTGGTGCTGGCGTTCGGCCCCGGTGAAGCTGCCGCGCTCGTGGCCGAAGATTTCGCTCTCCATCAGGTTGGGCGAGATGGCGCCGCAGTTGACCGCCAGGAACGGCCGGCCGCGGCGCCGGCTCAGATCGTGCACGGTGCGCGCCACCAGTTCCTTGCCGGTGCCGCTTTCGCCGGTCACGAACACCGTGACAGCCGTGCCCGAGACCCGCAGGATCTGGTCGTGCACGCGGCGCATCTGCGCCGAGCGGCCCCATAGCAGGCCGAAGTGGCCTTCGCCTTCCAGCATGGCGCGCAGGGCCACGGAATCGTTGCCGAGCGTGGACGGCCGGCGCACACGCGACAACACGCCGCGCAGTTGTTTGAGGTTCAGGGGTTTGGTGAGGTAGTCGGCCGCGCCCATGCGCAGGGCCTGCACCGAGGTCTCGACGCTGGCGTGGCCGGTGATCAACACCACCTCGGCATGGCTGGTGTCGGCGCTGGCCTTGATGTCGGCCACCAGTTCCATGCCCGAGCCGTCGGGCAGCACCATGTCGAGCAGCACCACGTCGGGGGCCCGCAAGGCCATCTGGCGCCGGGCCTCGCCCATCGAGTGCGCCACCGCCACCGTGTAGCCCTCGGCGGCGATCAGCGCGGTCATCATCTCGGCCGTGTCTTTATCGTCATCCACGACCAGGGCATGCGGCATATGGGAGGCCGTCTTGCGAAAGTCGCCCCCCTTGCGGTGTGAAGGGTGTGAAGCACGTTCGTCCGGGGAAGTCGCCACAATGTGCTCGCTCATAGTTGAGCGTTATTGTGGCCGCTTTACAGACAAATCAAGCGCAGCATTTGCGCCCGATAGCGCGTAGGCATGCGCTTACCCATCCGTTTTTCAGGACATGAAATAAAGACGACGCTAAACCGTCGTTTTCAGGACGATACCCGGCATCACAGCCGCATCCTGCAATGGCCCGTTACCACTGAAACGTTCAAGTGCCAAGTAAATGGCGGGCGTAATGTACAGGGTGATCACTTGCGAAAACACCAGGCCGCCGGCCACCGCCAGCCCCAGCGGTTGCCGCAGCTCGGCCCCGGCGCCAAGCCCGAAGGCCATCGGCAGCGCGCCCATCAACGCGGCCAGCGTGGTCATGATGATGGGCCGAAAGCGCAGGCGGCAGGCTTCGCGGATGGCCTGCGCCGGCTCCATGCCGTGGCTGCGCTGCGCCTCCAGCGCGAAATCGATCAGCATGATGGCGTTCTTCTTGACGATGCCGATCAGCATCAGGATGCCGATGGTGGCGATCAGCGTCAGGTCCATGTTGAACAGCTTCAGCGCCAGCAGCGCGCCCACCGCGGCCGACGGCAGGCCGGCAAGAATCGTGATCGGGTGGATGTAGCTCTCGTACAGCACGCCCAGCAACACGTAGATGACCAGCACCGCCAGCACCAGCAGGATGGCCTGGGTCGACTGCGAATCCTGGAACACCGCCGCATCGCCGCCATAACTGGTGATGATGGACGCGGGCAGCGCGATCTGGTGCGTGAAGTCGTCGATCTTGGCCGTGGCGTCGCCCAGCGGCACGTTCGCCGCCAGGTTGAAGGCCACGGTGATGGCCTGCAACTGGCCCTGGTGGTTGACCGCCGTGGGGCCGACGCTGCGCCGCACCGTCGCGATGGCCGACAGCGGCACCAGCGCCCCGGTCTTGCTGCGCACGCTGATCTTGGACAGCGCCGATTCGGATTCACGGGCCGCGTCGTCCACCTGCAGGATCACGAAATAGCTGTTGCTGGCGCCGTAGATGGTCGACACCTGGCGCTCGCCGAAGGCGTCGTACAAGGCGGTGCGCAAGTCGCCCAGTTGCACGCCGAGCAGGTTGGCCTTGTCGCGGTCGATGTCGATGGAAGCCTGCAGGCCCTTGTTCTGCGCGTCGCTGGTGACGTCGCGAAACGCCGGGTCGGCGCGCATCTTGTCCATGAGCTTGTTCGACCACTCGCCCAGGCCGTCGGAGTTGATGCTCTGCAGCGTGTACTGGTAGCGGCTCTTGCTCTGGCGCCCGCCGAGCTGCAGGTTCTGCAGCGGCCGCAGGTAGACGGCGATGCCGGCGATGTCGCGCGTGCCGCGGCGCAGCGATTCGAGCACCTGGCCCATGTTGCCGCGGTCGCCCCGGCCCTTCAGCACCAGGAACATGCGGCCGGTGTTCTGCGTGCCCACGGCCGAGCCGACGAACGAGGTGACGTCGGCCACGGCCGGGTCGGCGCGCAGGGCCTGGGCCACGCGGTCCTGCAGCGTCAGCATCGCCGGGAAGGAGATGTCTTCCGAGGCCTCGGTGGTCACCTGGATCTGGCCGATGTCTTCTTCGGGGAAGAAGCCCTTGGGGATCGACACGAACAGCCAAGCCGTGAGCACGAAGGTGCCGAGCGCCACCGCCAGCATCAGCGGCCGGCGCGCCAGTGACCAGTCGAGCGTGCGCAGGTAGGCGCCATGCACGGCCTCGAAGCCGGCTTCGAACCAGCGGCCCAGGCGGCCACCCGCGTGGGCGCCATGCGCGCCCGCCGGGTCGCCTTCGCTGTGGCCGTCTTCCTGTTTAAGCAGGCGGCTGGCCATCATCGGCACCAGCGTCAGCGAGACGATGGCCGAGACCACGATGGCCAGCGACACCACCACGGCAAACTCATGGAACAGCAGGCCGATCACGCCGGGCATGAAGAAGATCGGAATGAACACGGCGATCAGCGAGGTGGAGATCGACAAGATCGTGAAGCCCACTTCGCGCGAGCCGCGCAGCGCCGCCTGGAACGGCGGAACGCCCTCCTCCACGTGCCGCATGATTTTCTCGAGCATCACGATCGCGTCGTCGACCACCAGTCCCACGGCCAGTGTGATCCCGAGCAGCGAGACGTTGTCGAGGCTGTAGC
>JAQGMQ010000797.1 GCA_028292305.1 Rhodoferax sp. | reverse complement strand
CGGCGTTCGTTGTCAATACGCTGGTCTGATGCTTTGCGTTCGCTCTGGTTCGCTGCTGTTTTCGACCTTGTAAAACAAAACGGCCTCGCAAGACGAGGCCGTTTTTCATGGATGACTGCGCTTACTTCGCCCGTGTCGCAATCGCCTTCTCAGCCTTTGTCACCAGCTCATTCCCCACCACCGGCTTCCACTTCTCATACACCGGCCGCGTGGCCTTGACGAACACCTCGCGCTCGGCCGGCGACAGCTGCGTCACCGTCACACCCATCGCCGCGATGTCCTTGAACACCGGCTTGTCGGCTTCGATCAGGCCCTTGCGCGCGATCGCCACCTCCTGCTTGCCGGCGTCGAGCGCAGCCTGCTTCACGATGGCCTGGTCGGCGGGGGTCCACGAGGCCCATATCTCCTTGTTGACCACGAAGATCAACGGGTCGGCCACGTAGCCCCAGGCGGTCATGAACTTCTGGCCCACGTTCTGCATCTTCAGCACGGTGAACAGGAACAGCGGATTTTCCTGCCCATCCACGGCACCGCTGGCCAGCGCGGGTTGTGCGTCGGCCCAGCTCATTTGCGTGGGGTTGGCGCCGAGCGCGGTGAACAGGTCGGCAAACAGCGGCGAGCCGACCACGCGGATCTTCATGCCCTTCAGGTCTTCGGGTGACTTGATCGCGCGTTTCGAATTGGTGATTTCGAGGTAGCCGTTTTCGCCCCAGGCCAGCGGCATCACGCCGGCTTTGTCGATGGTCTTGAACAGCTCGGCGCCGACCTCGCCCTGGGTCAACGCGTCGATGGCCGCGTAGTCGGGCATCAGGAACGGCATCGAGAAAATGTTCAGCTGCTTTACCTGCGGCGACCAGTTGATGGTGGAGCCCACAGCCAGGTCGATCACGCCCTGGCGCAGCGCGCTGAACTCCCGCGTCTGGTCGCCCTGGATCAGCGACACGCCGGGGTAGAGCTTGATGTTGATGCGGCCCTGGGTGCGTTCCTTCACCAGGTTGGCCCAGATCTGCGCGGCCTGGCCCCAAGGCGTGGGCGGCGCCAGCACGATGGAGAGTTTGTACTCGGGCTTGTAGGCCGTCTGCGCCAGGGCGCTGGTCGAAAACAGGCCCAGGGCGGTGGCTGCGGCAGCGAGGCCGAGCAGGGTGCGGCGGAATTTCATGAGAGGTCTCCTTTGGAAGTTATGAAAGAAATCAATACCCGAGCTTGCGGGGCAGCCACAACGCCAACTCTGGCCAGGCGATCACGGCCACCATCACCAGGAACATCGCGAACAGCATCCAGCCGACCCAGCGCACGGTGTCTTCCATGCGCACCTTGGCGATGCGGCACGACACCATCAGGTTCACGGCCAGCGGCGGCGTGAACTGGCCCAGCGCCACCTTCAGCGTGAGGATCACGCCGAACCACACCGGGTCCCATTTGTAGAACTGCACGATGGGCCAGAGCAGCGGCACGAAGATCAAAAAGATCGACACCCCGTCGAGGAACATGCCCACGGTGATCAGCATCACGATCAGCAGCGCCAGCACGCCGTATTCGCCCAGGCCCGAATTCACGATGGCGCGGGCCACCGGGTCGATGACACCGAGCGTTGACAACGAATACGCGAAGATGCCGGCCAGCGACACCACCAGGAGGATCACCGCCGAGAGTTCGCCCGATTCGCGCAGGATGACGTAGAGGTCGCGTACCCTGATCGTGCGGTAGATCACCATGCCCACGAACAGCCCGTAGAACACGGCCACCACTGCGGCCTCGGTCGGCGTGAACCAGCCTGCGCGCATGCCGCCGAGGATCAGGATCGGTGCGGCCAGGCCCCAGGTGGCTTCCCGGAAGCTCTTCCAGAATTCGGGCCGCGGCATGCTGGATTCAAGCGCGCCCATCTTGTGTTTGCGCGCCATCCACACCGCCGGCACGATGAGTGCAAAGCCCGCCAGGATGCCGGGGATCATGCCCGCCGCAAACAGCGCCGGCACCGAAGCACCAGGCACCAGCACCGAGTAGACGATGAAGGCCACCGAAGGCGGGATCAGGATGTCGGTGGCCGCCGCCGCGCCCACCACGCTGGCCGAGAACGCGGCCGGGTAGCCCGCGCGCGACATGGCCGAGATCATCACCGCACCCACGGCCGCCGCATTCGCCGGGCCCGAGCCCGAGATGCCGCCGAGGAACATGGCCACCAGGATCGCCACCATCGGCAACATGCCCGGCCCGCGCCCGACGATGGCCACCGCGAAGTTGACCAGCCGAAGCGCCACACCGGAGCGGTCGAAGATCGAGCCGACCAGCACGAACATCGGGATCGCCAGCAACGGGTACTTGCCCAGGCCGGCGTAGAAATTCTGCGGCACCGCCAGCAGGCCGAACCACTGCGCATCGGCATTGGCCAGTGCGATGCAGGCCGCGCCGGCCAACCCCAGCGCCGCGCCGATGGGCACGCCGACCAGCATCATCAGCACAAAGGCCACGAACAGCAGCGTGGCGATCATGGTGTCGACCTGTCCGCGCGATCGTCTGCGTCGATCTGCTGTCCACGGCGGATGAACAGCCCGACCGCGCGCAATGCAATGGCCGTCGACACGATCGGCAGCCACACCGAATACCACCACTGCGGCACGCCGATGCCGGGCGAGGTTTCCTCGAAGCGGTAGTCGTCCCACACCATGCGCAGGCTCAGGCCGGCGATGAGAAAGAACAGCCCCGCCACCAGCACCGCGCCGAATTGCGAAAGCCGCCGGCGCCGCGCCATCGAGCCACTCTCTGAAAAGTATTCGATGCGGATGTGCCGGTCGCGCGCCACGGCGGCCGAGCCGGCCACCATGCTCAAGAGAATCATCAGGAACACCGAGAACTCTTCGGTCCACGCGAACGAGCTGTTGGTGAAGTAGCGCACCAGCACGTTGGCGAAGGTGATCAGCGCCAGCAGCGCCATGATGGCCACGGTGAGCCAGTCTTCGATCTTGAGGGGAATGCGGGTGGCGGGCTCGGGCTCGGGCGTGCCCAGGGGCTCGATTTCCGGCGACGCGCCGGAAGGGGGAGAGGAAGACATTGCTGCGAAAGACCGTGAGGGTTGACGCCCACGGCAAGCGCCCGGGCAGCCAAACATCGTATCTTTGAACCCGCAGGGCGCGCATGGGGATTGTCCTAGGAACGTGGCAAATCAGCCCCGCCGCGGGCGGCAATGCGACAATTCGCGCATGAGCACCGCATCTGAAATCCAACTTCCCGCCGTCACCACGCTGACCATCACCCAGCCCGACGACTGGCACCTGCACCTGCGCGACGGCGACGCACTGCACACCACGGTGGCCCATGCGGCGGCGCAGTTCGGCCGCGCGCTGGTCATGCCCAACCTGCGCCCGCCGGTGACCACCACGGCGCTGGCCATGGCCTACCGCGAACGCATCCTGGCCGCCGCCCCCGCCGGCAGCGGCTTCAACCCGCTGATGTCGCTGTACCTCACCGACAACCTGCCGCCCGACGAGATC
>JAQGMQ010000788.1 GCA_028292305.1 Rhodoferax sp. | reverse complement strand
TGCGCTGGATGTAGTCGGGCCGGGTGGCATACCACTGCTCGCGGTCGACCACCAGATCGCTTTCCAGGTCGGGCATGGCGAAGCCGCGGCGGATGCGTTCCCACAGGTCGGCCGGTGGCGCGAGTTGCGCCACGCCGCGCGAACTGGCTTCGGCGGCGGTGATGGGGCGCAGGCGGCCCAGGGGGTATTCGGCGGCGGCTTTGGGGGCAGTGGTGCTGGCAGTGGAGGGCGTGGTGGGAAGGGTGGAGCCGTCGGTCTTGGGTGCGATGTTGGCGCAACCGGTGAGCCACAAGATTGCGGCCAGGCCGATGAACTGGTGTAGTTTCATGTGAAGTTGTTTTTCCAGGAACGCAGCGCGCCAAGCACGCTGCTCTCGTCGTCTGCATGGGGTTCGCGCGCCCTTGCGGCCTGCTGCACGGCGGCCTCGCGGGTGCGCAAGAAAGGATTGATCTGTCGCTCCAGCCCGATGCGCGATGGCAGCGTGGGCTGGTGGTCGGCCCGCAGCGCTTCGCAGCGGGCTGTGTAGTGGACCAGCTCGGCGTTGCCAGGTTCCACGGCCCGCGCAAATTTCAGGTTGCTCAGGGTGTATTCGTGGGCGCAGCATACGCGGGTGTCGCCGGGCAGGGCGGCCAGCGCCGTGAGCGAGACCAGCATCTGCGCCGGCGTGCCTTCGAAAAGCCGGCCGCAACCGCCCGAGAAAAGCGTGTCGCCGCAGAACACGGCCGGCGCGTCACCGAGGCTTTCGCAATAGAACGCGATGTGGCCCGCGGTGTGGCCCGGCACGTCGATGACCTCGAAGGCCAAGCCGCCAAGGCCTGGCAGGCTGATGTGGTCGCCACCGTTGAGCCGCTGCGCCGGCTCGGGAATTTTCTCGCGTGCGGGCCCGTACACTTGGGCCCCGGTGGCTTCGCGCAATGCCGCCACGCCGCCCGTGTGGTCCGCGTGGTGGTGCGTGACTAGAATCGTGTCCAGCTGCAGGCCAAGACGCTGCAGCGCGTCGAACACCGGCTGCGCGTCACCCGGGTCCACCACCAACGCACGGCGACCGTCGTGTACCAGCCAGATGTAGTTATCCGCGAAGGCGGGCAGCGGAAGTATGTTCATGAGCGGTCAAATTATAGGTTTGCAGGAGTGGTTTGAAACCCCGCCTGGCCGCTACCTGCTGGACTGGGAGCAAGAGCGCTTCGACGAGGCCGTATCGGACATTTTCGGCTACCACGCGCTGCAGCTCGGCTTGCCGGCCTTGGCGGGGCTGCACAACAACCGCATGCCGCACCGCTGGCTGGCCACCGACGAGGCCGAACCCGCGCCGCGCAGCGCCGCAGTGGTCACCGATTTCGCGGCGCTGCCGTTCTCCGAGAGCAGCCTCGACCTGGTGCTGTTGCCGCATGCGCTCGAGCTGAGCCCCGACCCGCATGCCACGCTGCGCGAGGTTGAACGGGTGCTGGTGCCCGAAGGGCGCGTGGTGGTCTGCGGCTTCAATCCGGCCAGCCTGTGGGGCATGCGCCAGCGCCGCGCGCGGCTCTACCGGCGGCTTGGTTTTGGCGAACTCTACTTGCCCGACGCCGGCGATTTCATCGGCTTCTGGCGGCTGCGCGACTGGCTGAAACTGCTGAGTTTCGAAGTTGAATCGGTACGCTTCGGCTGCTACCGGCCTTCGGTATCGAGTGAAGCCTGGCTCAATCGTTTCGACTGGATGGACCGCGCCGGCGAACGCTGGTGGTCGATCTTCGGCGGCGTGTATTTCCTGGTGGCCACCAAACGCGTGCGCGGCATGCGGCTCATGGAAGCCTGGAAGCCGGTCAAGGCCCGCGCCGCGGCGCCGGTGCCGGTGGCCAACCGCGGTCAGCACCGCACGCATCTTCTTTTTTCACGAGAGGTGGCTGCGCGCGCCGTTGGCAGCGAACACCACTCTCACCCGAACCTTATCCCGCATGGGGTGGAGGGCGTACAGCCGCCACAGGCGCGACCGCATGTGCCCGAGACACGCAGTGAGCGACTTGCGGGTGTTCATTATTCAGAGGATTGTTTTTGAACCAAGTCGATATCTACACCGACGGCGCCTGCAAGGGCAACCCTGGCCCAGGCGGCTGGGGCGTGCTGATGAAGTCGGGCACGCTCGAAAAAGAGCTTTTCGGCGGTGAGTTGGGCACCACCAACAACCGCATGGAGATGATGGCCGTGATCCAGGGCCTGACCGCCCTGAAGCAGCCCTGCCAGATCACCCTCTACCTCGACAGCCAGTACGTGCTGAAGGGCATCACCGAATGGTTGCCGGGCTGGAAGGCGCGCGGCTGGCGTACGGCTTCGAAAGAGCCTGTGAAGAACGTCGAGCTGTGGCAACAGCTCGATGCGCTGGTGGCCGGCGGCGGCCACAAGATCGACTGGCGCTGGGTGCGCGGCCACAACGGCAACCCCGGCAACGAGCGCGCCGACATGCTGGCCAACAAGGGTGTTGAAGTGGCCCTGGGACGGCGCTGAAATCATGTCCACCGCTGTTGACGCGCCCGTGGCGCAGATCCCGCCGCTGACGTTTCTGTGGCACGACTACGAGACCTTCGGCGCCCAGGTGAGGCGCGACCGGCCGGCCCAGTTTGCCGCTATCCGCACCGATGCCGAGCTCAACGAAATCGGCGAGCCCATCATGTTGTATTGCCGGCCCGCGCCGGACTTCCTGCCCGATCCGGCCTCGTGCCTGATCACCGGCATCACGCCGCAGACCTGCCTGGAGCGCGGCGTGCCCGAGCACGCGTTTGCCGCGCGGATCGCCGCGGCTTTGGGCCAGCCCGGCACCATCGGCGTGGGCTACAACACCATTCGTTTCGACGACGAGATCACGCGCTTCATGTTGTGGCGCAACCTGATCGACCCGTACGCGCGCGAGTGGCAAAACCATTGCGGCCGCTGGGATCTGCTGGACGTGGTGCGCATGGCCCATGCGTTGCGGCCCGAGGGCATCGTCTGGCCGAAAAATGCGGAAGGCGCCGCCAGCTTCAGGCTCGAGCACCTGAGCGCCGCCAACGGCCTGGCGCACGACGCGGCGCATGACGCCTTGTCGGACGTGCGCGCCACGATTGCGCTGGCACGCCTGATCCGCACGGCGCAGGCCCGTCTCTTTGATTTCTGCCTCGGCCTGCACCGCAAGGAGCGCGTGGCTGCCGAGCTCGGCCTTCCGACCACGCACCAGGCGGCGCGGCCGTTCCTGCATGTTTCGGGCATGTTCGGCGTCGACCGCGGCTGCCTGGCGCTGATGTGGCCGCTGGCCATGCACCCGACCAACCGCAACGAGCTCATCGCCTGGGACCTGGCCCACGACCCGGCCGAACTCGGCACGCTCAGGGCCGACGATATCCGCCTGCGGATGTTCACCAAGGCCGATGCGCTGCCTGCGGGCGTGGCGCGGCTCCCGGTGAAGACCATCCACCTCAACAAATCGCCGATGGTGGTCGCCAGGC
This sequence comes from Rhodoferax sp., assembly GCA_028292305.1. Taxonomy (GTDB): domain Bacteria; phylum Pseudomonadota; class Gammaproteobacteria; order Burkholderiales; family Burkholderiaceae_C; genus Rhodoferax_B. Next base: position 8,502 of record JAQGMQ010000788.1, on the reverse strand, counting down.
TGAAAACCTTGTCGCCCGAGATGGCGGCCCGCTGGGGGCTGGACCTGGAAGCCCAACTGCGGCATGCAGAGACCGCGGCGGCCCTGCCCGACATGAGCGCGATCTGGCCCGAGGTGTTTCACCGGCCCGGGTCCGCCGTGCCGACCGACATCGACGAAGACCTGTATGGCGGCTTTCCGTCGGCCGACGACCGGCGCCGGCTCGATCATTTGCGCGGGCTCACGCCCACGCAACTGGCGGCGGCCCGCTCGAGTTTTGACGACGCGCGGCTCGAGGAGCTGGTGTTCCGTTACCGCGCGCGCAACTTTCCCGACACCTTGAGCGAAGCCGAAGCCTCGCGTTGGGAAGACCACCGTGCCGCGCGCCTGTTCGACGGCGAGGGCGGCGCGCGCAGCGTGGATGCGTTGTTTGCACAGATCGACTTGCTTTCGGAAACCGCCGACGAGCGCGGCGAGGAGATTCTTGGCGCCCTGTACGACTATGCCGAGGCCATTGCCCCTGAGCGCGATTGAGCCGATGATTCCGACTGATTCGGTTTGTATACGCTGAAACGTGTGTAAAACGGCATTAGTCGCGGTCTGCCCGAGAATTAACGCGACGGTACGCACGTCCAGCGCAATAGCCTGACAATTGCTGCAGTGCAGCAAATCTGGTTAATTAATTAATGCGCAAAAGTCTCAGCAGCTTGTGGCTGAAAAGTTTCAAGCGCTTCAGCAAGGTCCAGCAGCGGCAGGGAACGGAACTCCTGCGCAGCCTGCTCGGCACGCCTGCGCCAGCCAAACGCAAGCGAACGGCCGCCAAGCCTGGCGCCAGCACCGGCACCGGCGTCGTGAAGAAGGTGCTGAAGTCGATCGGGCTGCTGCAGGCGCCCAACGCCTCCCGCGCGGCAGTGCGCAGTGCACCCGCGCCCAAGACGCCAAAGCTGCGCGTTGCAGGCAAGCCGACACGCGCGGTCAAACCGGCGGCGGCACCGCAGGGCCGTTGGCTGCGTTCGTTTTATCTGGAGCCGGCGGAGGGCATGACGCCGCCGCGGCGCATGGACTACTGGCTGTTCGTGCCGTCGCGCCCGTTGGCCGAGCAAAAGAAACCGATGCCGCTGGTCGTGATGCTGCATGGTTGCGCCCAGACCGCGGCTGACTTCGCCCACGGGACCCGCATGAACGTGCTGGCCCAGCGCAAGGGTTTTGCCGTGTTGTATCCGCAGCAATTGGCCACGGTGGACCACAACCGCTGCTGGCACTGGCATCTGCGCGCCACGCAGCAGGGCGGTGGCGAGGTGCGTTGGGTGGTGGGCGCGATCAAAAAGGTCATGAAAAGCTGGCCCATCGACGCCAGCCGCGTCTATGTCGCCGGGCTCTCGGCCGGCGCCGCGCTCGCGCAGATCGTCGCGCTGCGCCATCCGCAACTGGTGGCGGCCGTCGGCCTGCATTCGGCGCCGGTGTTCGGCACGGCCGATTCACGCATGGGCGCGTTTTCGGCCATGCAACATGGTTCGAGCCACAGCCTCGCCCAGGCGGTGGAAGAAATGGCGCTGTCGCCAGAATTCCCGGGCATGCCGGCGATCCTGCTGCAGGGCGACGCAGACAAGGTGGTGCGCTCCGTCAACCTGATGCAGCTGGCGCAGCAGTTCCGCCTGGTCAACCACATCGATGAAATGGCGCATCCGCCGGTGGCGCAGGACCACCCCGCGCGGCTCGTGGGCAGCAGCCCGCGGCACGGCTACCAGGTGCTGGACTACGTGCGTGGCCGCACCTCGCAGGTTCGCGTGTGCCGCATCCACGGTCTCGACCACGCCTGGAGCGGCGGCGATTCGCAGTTGCGTTTCAACGCCGAAGTCGGGCCCGACGCGAGTCTGATGATGTGGAATTTCTTTCAAATGCACCGCCGCGTGGCGCCGATCGGCGTAAAGTAAGCCTGCACGTCGACTCGACAGTCGCGGTGTCGGCAGCTTCTCACAGCGCTATCGGTTGATTCCGACAGGCGACGGCTACCGGGTCACGCAAACTCGGTGCCTCGCAAGAGGGACCGAAGAAAGGGGCGTTGCCATGGACAGCATCGGGTTCGGGCGCAAGACCAGCACATCGCCTTGCCGCGTCGGCATGTCCCGGCTTTTGTCCGACCTGAAGCCCCTGCCCACATCTGCCGTCTGGGTGATCGCCACCTGCGGTTGCATGGCAACTCCTGCCATGGCCGATGATGCCAGCCTGGCATTCGCCAGTCTCACTACCGCCACAACCGCCACAGCCGCCAAGCCGCCGCGGCCGCGCATCGAAATTGCTGCTGCCTCCCTGTTGACTGCGCCCATGTCGCGATCCGACAACGCCTACGAGCCGGCACGCAACGCGTCGCGCGACCGGGCCGCCGGCGACCTGGCCAACGCCACGACGCGGCTCGAGGTGAGTGGATGGAGCCATGCGCCGCAGCAATCTGCCATGGCGCTGGCGCTCGGTGTCGATACGCCCTCCGGCCCTTGGGTCGACAGCCGTGGTGGCGCCGCGGTGGACGTCGGCCTGCGCTGGCGTTCCGCGCCGCTGCACCTGCGGCGCATCGACGTGGTGGCTTTCCGCCGTGTGAGCCAGCCGCAGGACGCCTACACCCTCATCAACAGCGCCGATCAGCCGATCTATGCGGCGCGGGTCGAGATGCAGTTCCAGAGCGCAAAGTTCGGCGGACTGACGCCCGAGCTGGGCGCCATCGGCATGCAGCTGACCGGCGGCAGCAAGGTGGTGTTGCGCACCAAGCGCGGCGGGCCGATGGTCTATTACCGGTCCAGGTTTTGAAGCTCAGGGGCGCACCGGCGTGGCCACACCCAGCAGCTGGTGCAAGCGTGGCGAGGTGGTCGTGTACTGCAGCGGCGTCTTGCGGTCGGGGAACACGAGTGCCGCCGCGCCGAAGGCCGCCAGCACACATTCGTGGAAGCCACACACGATCAGCTTCTTCTTGCCCGGATAGGTGTTGATGTCGCCCACGGCGAAGATGCCGGGCGCGCTGGTGGCGAAATCTTCGGTGTTGACCTGCAACTGCTTGCGTTCCAACGCCAGGCCCCAATCGGCCACCGGCCCCAGCTTGGGCGACAGGCCCTGGAACACCAGCAACTGGTCGACCGGCAACACGTGCACCTGGGCATCCACGTCGTCGATGCGCACCGCGGTCAGGCGCCGCTCGCCGGCGTCGCTGCGCTCTTCAAAACCGGTGATCTGGCCCACCTGAAACCGCATCTGCTGGTCTTCGCACAACGCCTGCATTTCGGCGAGTGCGGAGGCTGGTGCCTGCAACACGTCGCGGCGGTGCAGCAGGGTGATGCTGCGCGGGCGTTGCGGTCCGTCGGCGGTCAAATCGAGCGCAGCTTGCACCGCCATCGTGTCGCCGCCCACGATCACCACGTCCTGGCCCGCGAGCCGTTCGGCATCGGGCGCGTGGTAGTGCAGGCCGCGGCCTTCGAAAGCCTCGATGCCTTCGAGCTTCAGCCGCCGGGGCTGGAACGCGCCGACACCAGCAGCAATGACGACGACCTTGGTCATGAACGTCTTGCCGCGCGAGGTCGTCAGGCGCAGGCGGCCATCTCCCTGTGTGGCAAGGCTCGTCACCTCCTCGCCCAGATGGAACACCGGCTCGAATGGCGCCGCCTGTTTCAGCAGCGACGCGACAAGCTCCCGCCCGGTGCTGAAGGGCAGGGCGGGTATGTCGTAGATGGGTTTGTCGGGATACAGCTCGATGCACTGGCCGCCCGCATAGGGCAGGGCGTCGATGACATGGGCCTTGATCTCCAGCAGGCCGAGCTGGAACACCTGGAACAGGCCGACCGGCCCGGCGCCGATCACCACGGCATCGGTCTCGATCGGCGCCTGGTCGCTCATCGTCAGCGGATCAGGTCGGCGATCTTGCCGGTCTTGTCCTTGAACTCTTCGGCGTCCGGCAGGGCCGGCTTGCGCTTGGTGATGCTTTTCCAGCCGTCGGCCCGGGCCAGGTCGGCATTCAGCTTGATGAAGGCCAACTGGTCCGGTGGCAGGTCTTCCTCGGCGAAGATGGCGTTGACCGGGCATTCGGGGATGCAGACCGCGCAGTCGATGCATTCATCGGGGTCGATCACCAGCATGTTCGGGCCTTCGCGGAAGCAGTCCACGGGGCAGACATCCACACAGTCGGTGTATTTGCACTGGATGCAGGATTCGGAGACGACGTGGGTCATGGTATTTGCAAAGGGTTGGACAGGGGAACCCTGGATTTTAAGGCGAGTGTTGCATTGCGTGGCTGGCGCTCAACGCACCAGTACCGCGCCCGCGGTCTTGTGGCTGGCCGTGTCGACCAGCACCAGGGCCCCGAGCGCGCGCGATTGCAGGTAAGGCAGGGTGGCGATCGGCTCCTGCAGCGCCAGCTCGACATGGCCGATGGCGTTCGGTGGCAGCTCGGTGGCGTCTTCTTCGGCCAGCGTGTTGATGTTGAGCCGGTGCACGATGCGCTTGACCTTGGCCTTCACCCAGCGGTGGCCGTGCAACGCCCAGTAGACGCGGCCCGCGACCAGCGGCTCGTCGTCGAGCCAGGCAACGGTAGCCGACAGCTCGCGCTGCGCGTCGAAGGTGCCGGTGGCCAGCAGCCAGTCGCCACGCGACACGTCGACCTCGCGGTCGAGCACGATGCCCGCGCTGTGGCTGGCCGACACATTGGCGGGCCGGCGCGCATGGTCGAGCACCTGCGCCACCGTGGCCGTCTGGCCGCTCGGCAAAATTCGAATCTCCTGGCCCGGCTGCACGGCGCCGGTGGCCACGCGGCCCCAGAACACGCGTCGGCCTTGCGAGGTGTCGGCGCTCGATGAAAACTTTTCGACCCACTGCACCGGAAAGGCGAACGGTTGGTCGACCTCGGCCGGCGTCCCGGGCAGCTCTTCCAATATCTGCAGCAGCGTCGGGCCGGTGTAGCCGCACCAGTCGGGCACGTCGGCGTGGCCGGCTTCGACGACGTTCCAGCCTTTCAAGGCCGACATCGGCACGATGGCCTGGGCCGGAATGCCGGCCGCAGCGGCAAACTTCCTGAGCGCACCGGCGATGTTGGTGAAAGCCAGCGTGGAGTCGGCCACCGCGTCCAGCTTGTTGATGGCAAAGACGATGCTCGGCACCCGCAGCAGGTTGCACAGCAGCGAATGCCGGCGCGTCTGCACCAGCAGCTCCAGGTCGGCGTTCTTCCAGTCGAGCTTGGTCGCGTCGACCAGCACCACGGCCGCGTCGGCGCTGCTGGCGGCGGTGACCATGTTGCGCGTGTACTGCTCATGGCCGGGCGCGTCGCCGATGATGAACTTGCGCGTTTCGGTGTTGAAGTAGCGGTAGGCCACGTCGATGGTGATGCCCTGTTCGCGCTCGGCCGAGAGGCCGTCGGTCAGCAGGGCCAGGTCGGTCTCGCCCTGGCGCTGCACGCCGGCCAGGTGGTCCTGCAGCACAGCCTTGGTGTCGACCAGCAGGCGGCCGATCAGGGTGCTCTTGCCGTCGTCGACGCTGCCGCAGGTGATGAACTTCAAGGCCGATAAGTTGGTGGTCGTGTTCATTAGAAGTACCCGTCTTTCTTGCGCTTCTCCATCGAAGCCTCGGAGGTCTTGTCGTCCATCCGCGTCGCGCCGCGCTCGCTCACGTCGGCGGCCAGGGTTTCGATCACCACGTCGCCCGGCGTCGCGGCCCGGCTTTCCACCGGGCAGGTACAGGTGATGTCGCCCACGGTGCGAAAACGCACATCGCGCATCTCGGCGGTCTCGCCGGCCTTGAGCGGCGTGAGGTCGGTCACCGGCACCAGCAGGCCCTTGCGTTCCACCACTTCGCGCTGGTGCGTGTAGTAGAGCGAGGGCAGGGCGATGTTTTCGCGCTCGATGTATTGCCACACGTCGAGTTCGGTCCAGTTGCTGATCGGGAACACGCGGAAGTGTTCGCCGGGCTGCAGCCGGGTGTTGAACAGCGTCCACAGCTCGGGGCGCTGGGCCTTGGGTTGCCACTGGCCGAAGCTGTCGCGGTGCGAAAAGATGCGTTCCTTGGCGCGCGCCTTTTCCTCGTCGCGGCGGGCACCGCCGATCAGCGCGTCGAAGCGGAATTCCTCGATCGCCTCGAGCAAAGTCACCGACTGGTGAACGTTGCGCGACTCGCCGGGGTGCGACAGGCGCACCGTGCCGCGGGCCATCGAATCCTCGACGCTGCGCACGATCAGCTCGGCACCGAGTTCCTTGGCGCGGAAGTCGCGGAAGTCGGTCACTTCATGGAAGTTGTGGCCGGTGTCGATCATCAGCAGCGGATACGGAATGCGTCCCGCGCCGAAGGCTTTCTCGGCGCACTTCAGCAGCACGAGGGAATCCTTGCCGCCCGAGAACAGCAGGGTCGGCCGTTCGAACACGGCGGCCACTTCGCGCAGGATGAAGATGGTCTCTTCTTCGAGCGCGTCGAGGTGGGAATTACTGAGATGGGCGGTCATGAGATCAGAGGGTTCGGCGCGGGCGTTCATGGGTAGGGTCAGTGGGCAAGATGCAAGCCGCACTCGCGGTTGTCTTCGCCCTTGGTCGGGTCCACGTAGTCGAAGTTGTTGGGCAGGCTGTGGGTTTCACAGTATTCGTAAAGATCCTTGGACGACCAGTGCAGCAGCGGTGCGACCTTGATCAGGCCGTCGGGGTTGATGCTCACCGGCTCCATCTGGGCGCGCACGGCGGTATCGGTGGCCCGCAGCGCCGTGAACCAGACCTTGGGCGCCGTCTCGCGCAGTGCGCGGGCAAAAGGCTCCAGCTTCACTTCCTCGGTGAAGGCCTGGTGCCGCGGGTCGTCCAGCGCGGGCGTCGCGCCGTCCACGGCCTCGCGGTGCGCACGCGAACGGCGCGGCAGGTAGATGTGCAGGTTCAGCTTCAACAGCCGGGTCACTTCATCGACAAGGCGGTAGGTGGCCTCGGTGTTGTAGCCGTTGTCCATCCAGACCACGGGCACATCGGGGCGCACGCGCGTGACCAGATGCAGGATGACCGCCTCGAACGGGCGGAAGTTGGTGGTGACGATGGCCGGCTGGCCCAGGCCCAGGGCCCAGTCCACCAGTGCGGGGGCACTGCGGCCGAGTTCGGCGTTGATGCGTACGAGGTCGACAGGCATGGCTGACATGGCTTCCTCCTCAGGCCGCGTTCTGGCGGTCGAGTTCCACCGCATAGGCCGCGGCATCGGCGGCAGCGAGGGCCGCTTGCGTGGGCGTATTTTCAGCTTCGGCAAAATGCGGCACCACATGCACGGCGTCACCCTGGTAGAAGCCCTTGAAGCGGTCGAACTGGCGCTGCGCCGCGTCGGCCTTCACGCCTTCGCGCAGCACGGCCACGTCGAAGCCGCTGCGCTGCATCTGCACCAGCTGGTCGATCAACACGTCGCCGGTGGCGCGGATCTCGCCCTTGAAGCCAAGGCGGCGGCGCAGCAGAAAGGCCTGGCTGAACGCGCGGCCGTCGGTGAACTTGGGAAAGTTCAGGTCGATGCGGGTCACGCCTTCCAGGGGCAGCGTGCGCGGGTCGGTGTCGTTGGCCAGGGCGACGATGGCGGTCTGGCCCTCGGCGGCGGGTACGTGGTCGTGGGATGCGAGCAATTTCATTTTTTAATCCTCTCAGGCGGCGGTCGCGGCCTGTGGTGCGGCCCGGCCGGTGCTGGTGCGGGCGGCGTTGGCGGCCAGCTTGAACGGGTCGTGGCCAACGCGGCGCAGCGTGTCGATGAAGGTCTCGGCCTTGTTGCCCGCGCTCTGGCGCTGGGCGCGGTAGGTGTCGAGCACGGCCTCGATGACTTCGGGCACTTCGGCCGCACTGAACGACGGGCCCACCACCTTGCCGGCACCGGCTGTGCCGCTCAGGTCCGAGCCGTCCGAGCCGCCGAGCGTCACCTGGTACCACTCCTGGCCGTCCTTGTCGACGCCGAGGATGCCGATGTGCGCGCTGTGGTGGTGGCCGCAGGAGTTGATGCAGCCGCTCATGTGCACGTCGATCTCGCCGAGGTCGTGCAGCTCGTCCAGGTCCTGGTAGCGCTGGCTGATGGCTTCGGAGATCGGCAGCGAACGGGCGTTGGCCAGCGCGCAGAAGTCGCCGCCGGGGCAGACGATCATGTCGGTCAACAGGCGCACGTTGGCCTTGGCCAGGCCGGCGGCCTTGGTTTCGGCATACAGCGCGGCCAGTTCGTCGGCGCGCACCCAGGGCAGCACCAGGTTCTGGTCGTGCGTGACGCGGGCTTCACCGGCGCTGTAGCGGTCGGCCAGGTCGGCGGCGATGTCCAGCTGCGGGCCGGTGGCGTCGCCGGGCGAGTAACCCAGGCGCTTGAACGACAGCGTGACGCAGCGCAGCGCCGGGTTCTTGTGCGGCGCCACGTTGCGCGCGAGCCAGCGCGGGTAGTTGGTGTCGGCCGCATCGATGGTCGGAATCGTCATGGTCGACAGCGGCAGCGCGCCGACGCGGCTCGCCGGCACTTGGAAACTCGCCGAGACGCGATCCAGCTCCTGCTGGCTGATGGTGTGCGGCGCGCCGTC
>JAQGMQ010000756.1 GCA_028292305.1 Rhodoferax sp. | reverse complement strand
CGCTCCGGCCTCGGCCTTGGTCATCTGCACCGCATTGACCAGTGCCGCCTCGGTGTGCACCACGCGCATGCCGCGCCCGCCACCGCCGCCGGCCGCCTTGATGATGACCGGGTAGCCGACCGTCTTGGCAATGCGGCGGATCTGCACCGGGTCGTCGGGCAGCTCCCCCTCGGAGCCGGGGACGAAGGGCACGCCGGCCTTGATCATGGCTTGCTTGGCAGAGACCTTGTCGCCCATGGTGCGGATGTTCTCGGGCGTGGGGCCGATGAACTGAAAACCGCTTTTCTCGACACGTTCGGCAAAGTCGGCGTTTTCGCTCAGGAAGCCGTAACCGGGGTGAATGGCTTCGGCGTCGGTGACCTCGGCCGCCGAGATGATGGCCGGCATGTTGAGGTAGCTCAGCCCCGACGGCGGCGGGCCGATGCACACCGCTTCTTCCGCCAGCTTGACGTACTTCGCCTCGCGGTCGGCCTCGGAATACACCATCACGGCCTTGATGCCCATCTCGCGGCAGGCGCGCTGAATGCGCAGGGCGATCTCTCCGCGGTTCGCCACCAAAATCTTCTTAAACATGCATCCCTCCGCAGCCCACGCCGTCGCCGGCCGCAACGGCCAGGGACAGATGGTCGATCACACCAGACTGGTGCGCAGCGAGAGCACCAGTGCGGCCATCGGCTGCCAATCTTTTGTTGAACATACGCAAACAGCGCGCGGTGCTTATTCGATGACGAACAGCGGCTGCCCGTATTCGACGGCCTGGCCGTTTTCGCAGAGGATCTGCGTGACGGTGCCGGCCTTGTCGGCTTCGATCTCGTTGAGGATCTTCATGGCTTCGATGATGCAGATCGTCTCGCCTTCCTTCACCTGGCTGCCGACTTCGACAAAAGCCTTGGCGCCAGGGCTGGACGAGCGGTAGAACGTGCCCACCATGGGCGACTTGACCGTGTGGCCCGCCGCGACTTCAACCACGGGCGCGACGGGTGCCGCCACAGCCGGAGCGGCGACGCCGGCTGCGGGCGCCATCATCTGCATCGGCATGGCCTGTTGGTATACCGCGGTACCGCCCTTTACGATCCGGACCTTGCCTTCGGCTTCGGTGATTTCCAGTTCAGACACATTGGAATCAGACACCAGGTCGATCAGGGTCTTGAGTTTGCGCAAATCCATAAAATCTCCAGCCACGTCTACGAAAAGACGTGAAATCTACTCTAATTTCACAAAACAGCCGCTTATTTCTTTTAATTAATTTTTTCGCGCTTCGAATTTTTGCGCCCGAAACCGCGACAAAGGCGCGGTGGACGTCAGCTCAGCGAGGTCCACATCTGTAAATCCGTGCTGCTGAGCTGGCCCATTTTACGGTGAAGCACGCCGCCTTCCGATCCAAGGACGACCGTGAAAGGCAGGGCGCCCGTCAGGTTGCCGAGCGATTTGACCAGATCGGTACCGCCCAGCCCCGCCATGCCCACCGGGAAACTGACCGGTGTTTTTTCCAGAAACTTGCGCACGGCGCTAGGCTGGTCGATCGCCATGCCGATGACTTGCCAACCTTTTGCAACATTTTCACGAAAGAAGCCATCCAATAACGGTAATTCTTGAACACAGGGCGGGCACCAGGTAGCCCAGAAGTTGACCACCAGGGGCTTGCCGCGGAAGGCCCGCAACGCCAGGGGTGCCCCTGTTGGCGTGTCGAGCTGGAGCGCCCAGAGCGCGGCTTCCTGAGCGCTCAGCGCCGTTTGCGCCGCGTGCCGCGACCATCCGACCGCCGCGCCGCCGGCAATGGCCGCAACCGCTATGCCTCCCAGCAGGGCTCGGCGTTGAAGCAGTGGACGCGGTGAGGTTTCGGTATCGGTCATGGGGGCGCATCATGCAGCAAGCGGCGCACGGCCGTGATGTCACCGCGCGGTGTGCGGCCTTTGGGGTCGGCGCGCAGGGCGCCACGCAAGTCGTCCAGGTCGTAGACCATCAGGTGCACACCCACATGCTCGCGCAGCTCGGGGCACAAGCTGCTGAAGCTCAGTGCTTCCACTGGCTCGCCGTGCAGGCCCTGCACCGTGGTGGGCTGGTAGTCGACGTGCTTGTCGATCAGCGCGATCTCCGCCGATTTCGAATCATCGCAAAACATCTGGATGTAGATGTCCGACAGGCGCGTGGCCGTGCCGTGCCATACCGAGCCCCCGAGGTAGGGCCTGAACACCGCCATGCGGTCCATCCAGGTCAGCGCCAGTTCGCGCAAGGCCCGCAATTCGCCGGGCTGGGTGTCGGCGCAGAACAGCGTGATGTATTCGCGCACCGCCTCTTCGATCAAATCGTTGGCCGGCAGCTTGCTGCGCGAGGGCAGGCCCAGCTGCTTCACGGCGCGGCGCTTGGCCGGACCGTATTCCAGGCCTTCTTCGACCACCATGCGCGCGGCGGTAGCGGCGATCTCTGAGGAGAGGGTGTCCATCGACGGATTTTTGCACGGTTTGACCGCTTCCGGGGCGCCGCGGGCAGCCCCCTAAAATCGCCGCCATGCACATTCATATTCTGGGTATCTGCGGCACATTCATGGGCGGCCTGGCGGCGCTGGCGCGCGAAGCCGGCCACCGCGTCACGGGTTGCGATGCCGGGGTTTATCCGCCGATGAGCGACCAATTGCGCGCGTTGGACATCGCGCTGATCGAAGGATTTGCGGCCGACCAGCTGGCGCTGAAACCCGACGTGTTCGTGGTGGGCAACGTCGTCTCGCGGGCACGCACCCCCGATGGCGCGCCCAAATTCCCGCTGATGGAAGCCATCCTCGACGCCGGCCTGCCCTACACCAGCGGGCCGCAATGGCTGGCCGAACACGTGCTGCAGGGCCGGCATGTCATGGCCATCGCCGGCACCCACGGCAAGACCACCACCACGGCCATGCTGGCCTGGATTCTGGAAGCCGCGGGCCGGGCACCGGGCTTCCTGATTGGCGGCGTGCCGTTGAATTTTGGTGTTTCTGCGCGGCTGGGAGGCCATCTGGATGCAGGGGCTCCAATCTGCGCCAAGCAAGTGGGCGCTCCGTCGGAGGGCAGCGGCGCACACGCAGCAGCAAGCATGGGAACTCCGTTCGTCATCGAGGCGGACGAATACGACACCGCCTTTTTCGACAAGCGCAGCAAGTTCGTCCACTACCGCCCGCGGACGGCCGTGTTGAACAACCTGGAATTCGACCACGCCGACATCTTCGACGACCTGGCCGCGATCGAACGCCAGTTCCACCACCTGGTGCGTACCGTGCCCAGCACCGGACAGGTGGTGTTCAACGCGCAGGAAGAAAGCCTGCAACGGGTGCTGGCGAAAGGCTGCTGGAGCGTCACCGCGGGCTTCGGCGCTGGCGGCGAGTGGTCGGCGGAAGGCGAAGCATCCGACTTCGCGGTGCTGCACCATGGCCGGCGCGTGGCGCAGGTCGGCTGGGCCTTGACGGGCCTGCACAACCAGATGAACGCGCTCGCCGCCATCGCTGCCGCTCACCACATCGGCGTGCCCGCCGAAGCGGCGGCGGCCGCGTTGGCCCGTTTTCAGAACGTGAAGCGGCGCATGGAGATACGCGGCACCGTGTCCCGGCCCCAGGGCGAGATCACGGTGTACGACGATTTCGCGCACCACCCCACCGCCATCCGCACCACGGTCGACGGGCTGCGGCGCAAACTCGGGGCCGAGGCGCGCATCCTCGCGGTGTTCGAGCCGCGCAGCAACACCATGAAGCTCGGCGCCATGAAGGCCCAACTGCCTTGGAGCCTGGAAGCGGCCGACTTGTCGTTTTGCCATTCGGGCGGCCTGGGCTGGGACGCGAGCGCGGTGCTGGCAGCGATGGGCGACAAGGCCAGCGTGGCCAGCGACATCGACAGCCTGCTGGCGCAGGTCACCGCCGTGGCCCGGCCGGGCGACCACATCCTGTGCATGAGCAACGGCGGCTTCGGCAACGTGCACGCCAAATTGCTCGAGGCGCTGGCGAAGCCGCTGTAAGAGTCGTCGCCCAGCTCACGGCAACGTGAGCCGGCGCTGTCAGCTCAACAGTGCAGACTGGCTGGGCGCGCCAGAGTCCGCCAGCCAGGCCACGTCAACATGTGATGACGCAATGGCGCCGTCAAAATAAAGCGCCGCCAGATCACGGCCGAGTTGTGCGCGGTTGAAGCTTGCGTTCTGCTGGAGCAGATCCTGCAGGCTTGTCGCCTTGACCGCCAACATGCGCAGCAGCGTGGCTTGCGATTCCTTCAGCAACTTCTTCTGCACGCGTGGCGCATGCCGCAGGCGGATCGAGCCGGTGACGAACTGCTCGGGCAACACGTCGGCGGCCGAGCGCTGGGCGAACTGCCACATCACCTCGCTCAGACTGGCCTGCGCAAATCTTGCCGTGGCCGGATTGCCGCCGATCTCCATCTTCAAGCGCGGCAGCCATACGGCCTGTTCCAGCTGCATCGGACTGAGGTCGGGCAGATAGAACACGTGCCGCAGCGAAAAGTCGACCACCGCCAGCAAGGTGGAACCGTGCG
>JAQGMQ010000743.1 GCA_028292305.1 Rhodoferax sp. | reverse complement strand
ACGCCCGGATAGCGCTCGAAATAACGCTGGATGTAGTTCTTGGCCGCGGTGTTGTCGATGCCCAGGTTGCGCGCCAGGCCGAACGCGCTCATGCCGTAGATAAGTCCGAAGTTGATGACTTTGGCATAGCGGCGCTGCTCGCTCGACACCTGTTCCACCGGCACGCCGAACACTTCGGCCGCGGTGGCGCGGTGCACGTCGATGCCTTCCTGGAACGCATACAGCAACGCCGGGTCGCCGCTGATGTGGGCCATGATGCGCAGCTCGATCTGCGAATAGTCGGCGCTGGCGATCACCCGGCCGGCCGGGGCCACGAAGGCCTCGCGCACGCGCCGGCCCTCGGGCGTGCGGATCGGGATGTTCTGCAGGTTCGGATCGTTGCTCGACAGGCGCCCCGTCACCGCCACGGCCTGGGCGTAATGCGTGTGCACGCGGCCGGTGCGCGGCAGCGCCAGCTGGGCCAGCTTGTCGGTGTAGGTGCCCTTGAGTTTGGACAGGCCGCGGTGTTCCAGGATCTTGGCCGGCAGCGGGTAGTCTTCGGCCAGCTTTTCAAGCACCTCTTCGTCGGTGCTGGGCGCGCCGGTGGCGGTCTTCTTCACGATAGGCAAGCCGAGCTTGGTGAAGAAGATCTCGCCGATCTGCTTCGGGCTGCCCAGGTTGAACGGCTGGCCGGCCAGTTCGTGCGCCTCGCCTTCGAGCTGCAGGATGCGCGCGCCGAGTTCACCGCTCTGCCTGGCCAGCATCGGCGCGTCGATCAGCACGCCGTTGCGCTCGATGCGGTACAGCGCCTCGCTCGACGCCATCTCCAGTTCGTAGATGAACAGCAGCCGGGCGTTGACCTGCAGTTGCGGCCACAGCACGCCGTGCACGTCGAGCGTCTGGTCGGAGTCTTCACACGAATAATGCGAGGCCTTGCCGATGTCGACCTGGCTGAACGGGATCTGGCTCGCGCCCTTGCCGCACAGGTCTTCGTAGTTCACGCCGCTGCGGCCCAGGTGGCGCTCGGCCAGGCTGGCCAGGCCGTGCGGCTTGTGCACTTCGAGCACGTAGCTCTGCAGCATCGTGTCGTGCGCATAACCCTGCACTTCGACACCGTGGTTGGCGAACACATGGCGGTCGTATTTGACGTGCTGGCCCAGCTTCTTCTTCAGCGGATTTTCCAGCCAGGGCTTGAGCCGCGCCAGCACCTCGTCGCGCGGCAGCTGGGCCGGCGCGTCGGGGTAGTTGTGCATCAGCGGGATGTAGGCGGCCTCGCCCGGCGTGACGCTGAAGCTGATGCCCACGATCTCGGCCACCGACTCGTTGAGCGAGGTGGTTTCGGTGTCCACCGCCACCAGCTCGGCGGCGTCGATGCGGGCCAGCCAGGGTTCGAGCTGCTCCCAGGTGAAGATGGTGTCGTACAGCAGCGCCGTGGCGTTGGCGACGCGCGCCTCCTCGTCGGCAATGGTGTCCTCGGGGTCGTCGAACAGGCCGGGCTCGTTGGCGTTGAAGCGCGATTTCGGCGGGGCCGGGGGCGCGGCGATCACCTCCGCCTCGACCACACTGGCCGCGTCCAGCGTGCGCACCAGGCCCTTGAAGCCGTATTTGTCGTAGAAGGCGCGCAGCACGTCGGCCTGCTGCTCGGTGAAGGCCATCGCGTCCAGCGCGGGCAGGCCGACCACGTGTTCCACCAGGTCGCAGTCGGTGCGGATGGTGACCAGCCGGCGGCCCTGCGGCAGCCATTCGAGCGCGCCGCGCAGGTTCTCGCCGGCCACGCCCTTGATCTCGTGGGCGCGCTCCAGCAGCTTGTCGAGCGAGCCGTATTCCATCAGCCACTTGGCGGCCGTCTTCGGCCCCACCTTGGCCACGCCGGGCACGTTGTCCACGGTGTCGCCGACCAGCGTCTGGTAGTCGACCATGAGCGACGGCGGCACGCCGAATTCGGAAGTCACGCCGGCAATGTCGCGGCGCTTGCCGTTCATGGTGTCGATGATGGTGATGTGTTCGTCGACCAGCTGGCTCAGGTCCTTGTCGCCGCTGGAGACGATGACCTCGATGCCCTGCGCCGCGGCCACCACGGCCAGCGTGCCGATCACGTCGTCGGCCTCCACGCCCGGCACCACCAGCACCGGCCAGCCGAGCGCGCGCACCACCGCGTGGATCGGGTCGATCTGGCTGCGCAGGTCGTCGGGCATCGGCGAGCGGTTGGCCTTGTACTGCGGATACCAGTCGTCGCGAAATGTGGGCCCGGAGGCGTCGAAGATGCAGGCCGCGAAATCGGCCGGCTGCTCGCGCCTGAGGCTGGTCATCATGTTGATCATGCCGCGGATGGCGCCGGTGGCCGGGCTGGTCGGGTCGCCGGGCACGGCACGCAGGTCGGGCATGGCGTGGAACGCGCGGTACAGGTAGCTGGAACCATCGACCAGCAGCAAGGTTTTCTTCGGTGTCATGGGCCGCATTTTGCCTGCGCGGATGGCCAGCCCGGCAGACGCGGTGAAGACCTACACACAGCCGTCATACAACAACTTTACATTCGCGGTCGCCGGCAAGCTTTTCACAGGCGCCGGCCGCCGTAAGGTGGCCGTGGCGCCGATCCATCAACCTACCGAAGACCACATGCAACACCTGATCCAACGCTCCCGCGCCACCCTGGCCTGGGCCGCCCTGGCACTGACCGCCAGCCTGGCCGCACCCGCCGCCATGGCCGCCGCCACGCCGCTGAACACCTTGAACGGTGCCGCCCCCATCGTTATCGCCCACCGCGGTACCACCGGCTACCTGCCAGAACACACCCTGGGCGGCTACGAGCTGGCCGTCAAGATGGGCGCCGACTACATCGAGCCCGACCTGCAGCTGACCAAGGACGGCGTGCTCGTCGCCATGCACGACGCCACGCTGACCCGCACCACCAACGTGGCCAGCCTGTTCGCCACCCGCAACGGCACGTACAGCGTGGCCGACTTCACCCTGGCCGAAATCAAGACGCTGACCGTCAAGCCCACCGGCACCGCGTCGACCGGCTACCCCGGCTTCACGCCGTCGTCGCCAGACGCGTTCCGCATTCCCACCTTCCAGGAAGTGATCGACCTGGCGCGCGCCCAGACCGCCAAGACCGGCAAGGAAGTCGGCATCTACCCCGAGGCCAAGCAGGCCGACCCGGTGATGGAAGACAAGATCCTGTCGACGCTGATCGCCAACGGCTATACCTCGAAGGACAAGGTCTTCATCCAGTCGTTCAGCGCCGCCACCATCAAGAGCATCCACGACAAGCAGACCGCGCTCGGCTTCGACTTCAAGCTGCTGGTGCTGAACAACTCGGCCAACGGCCTGCTCGGCATCGGCCTGGAAAACATCAACGACTACGCCGACGGCGTGGGCATGTCGATCACCGGCGCCGGCCTGACCGAAGCCTTCATCGACGCGGCCCATGCCGCCGGCCTGCTGGTGCACGGCTACACCTTCGCCAAGGCCGACCCGACCGCGGCCGAGCTTGAATACCTGAAGTTCTTCAACTGGGGCATGGACGGCGTGTTCTCCAACTACGCCGACCTGGCCGTGGCCGCGCGCAACGAAGTGGTCGCCAACGCCGTGCCCGAGCCTTCGGTGCTGGCGCTGCTGGCGCTCGGCCTGGCCGGCGTGGTGGTGTTCAGCAGGAAACGCGGCGCCAAGGCCCCGGCCCAGCCGCTCGGCCAGGCACTCGCCGCTTGATGACCCCGGGCACAGGCCGTGCCCGCCGGGCATCCGCCCAGGCGCCGTGGCCCGGCAAGCTGTAGGGTCGCAGGCGCCCGCGGGTGGCAGGCGTGGCGCGCATCGGTCCTACAATCGGGCCATGCGCGCCACCACCTCCCACCTGTTCCTGCCACTTGTAACGCTTCTGCTGCTCGGCCAGCCCG
>JAQGMQ010000700.1 GCA_028292305.1 Rhodoferax sp. | reverse complement strand
AGTAGCCCGGCCGGTCTTGCACGGCACCGGTGTACGAGCCCTTCTTGGCGCCGAAGAATTCGGCTTCTAGCAGGGCCTCGGGAATGGCGCTGCAGTTCACCGCCACCAGCGGGCCCGCGGCGCGGTGGCTGTTGGCATGCAGCGCCTGGGCCACCAGCTCCTTGCCCGTGCCCGACTCTCCGCGCACCAGCACCGGCGCCATGCTGCGAGCCACTTTCATGATGCGCTGCTTCACCGTCTGCATCGCGTCCGAGCTGCCCACCAGCTTCTGCAGGGCGTGGTGGCCGGCGGCGCTGCGTGGCGAGGCAGGTTCGCCCTTGGTGGCGTTGACGCTGGTGGGGTTGACCGTCGTATTGGCGCTGGCGACGCGGGCTGGGGCAACTGCCTCGCCACTGGCCGGCAAGGGCGCAAACGATGAGGCGGCCGAGGCGGCCGAAGCCAGCGGTGCCGGCGATGTGGTCGTGCCCAGCAGCGCCGAGGCCACCACAGCGCGAAACTGCTTCAGGTCCACCGGCTTGGTCAGGTAGTCGAACGCGCCCGCCTTCAATGCCTCGACCGCGTTCTCGGCCGAGCCGTAGGCGGTCATCACGATGCAGCGTTCGCTGCGCTGCTGGGCCTTCAGGCTGTGCAGCAGCTCCAGGCCCAGGCCGTCGGGCAGGCGCATGTCGGTGATCACCGCGTCGAAGCGCTTTTCCTGCAGCAGCTGGCGCGCCTCGTGCAGGTCGGCGGCGGTGTCGATGCGGTAGCCCTCGCGCAGCAGCGTGAGCTCGTACAGCGTGCGCAGGTCGGGCTCGTCGTCGACGACCAGAATGGCTGCGGCAGTGGGGTGGGTGGCCATGCTTAGAGGAGTCCGGGTGCGAACAGGTCGCCGGTCACGGCGGTGGGTTTGGGCGGCCTGAAGTTCACGAAGAATTCATTGCCTTGTACCACGCGGCCTTCGCGTTCGCGGGGCGCGCGCTGGTAGCCGATCACCGCGCGGTGGCGCTCGCAGAGTTCGCGGCAGATGTAGAGGCCGAGCCCGCTCGACCGGCTTTCCGACGAGAAGAAGGGTTCGAACAGGTGCTGTTCGACGGCCTGCTCCATGGGCGCGCCGTCGCTCCACACCTGCAGCGTCGATTGCCGCGAGGCCGCCAGCCGCGTCGACACCTGGATCGCGCCGGTCTCGGTGCTCACGTAGCGCAGGGCGTTGTCGAGCAGGTTGATCAACACGCGCTGCAGGTGGTCGGGGTCGAAGTCGACCGGCAGGCCCAGCGTGCCCAGCGCCAGCTGCACCCGGCGCGTGGCCGCGTCGTGGGCCGACCAGTCGCGGCAGACCACGGCCACGGTTTCATCGAGCACCAGTTGGATCGGTGACGACCGCTGGATGCCCGGATGCGGCACCCGCGCGATGCCCAACACTTCATCGACGATCTTCGACAGCCGCTGCGCGTTCTGGCTCACCATACCGGTGAGTCGCTTGTGGCCGGGGTCGGTCAGGTCTTCGTCGAGCAGCGCGTTGGCCTGCGTGATCGCCGCCAGCGGGTTGCGGATCTCGTGGGCCACGGCGGCCGACATGCGGCCCATGGCGGCCATCTTTTCGGTGCGCAGCCGCGCTTCCATCTCGCGCAGGTCGTGCAGGAACATCACGCACAGGCTTTCGGCGCGCACCTCATGGGCGATGGTGAGCCGGGTGCGCACCCGCACGCGGCGTGGGCTCTTGCCGGCGTGCACGATGGTGACGTCGGCGGCTTGCGCGCTTTCGAGTGCGAAGGTCTGCTGCGCCAGCTTCAGCAAGGGTTGCCAGGCCGCTTCGCCCGACAAGGCCAGCGGCGCGCGGCTGTCGGTCTCGGTGGCGCCCAGCAGCAGCCGCGCGGCCGGGTTCAGCGTGCGCGTGGTGCCGCTCGCGTCGACCACCACCACGCCGTCGGCCAGTGTTTCGATGACGAGTTCGTTCACGTGGGTCTGCAGCCGCGCCGTCATCTGGCTGCGCAGTGCCAGCTGCTGCTCGCGCACCAGCCGCGCGGCCAGCTGGTTGACCAGGAACGCCGCCACGAAGTACCCGAGCCCGGTCAGGCCGCTCTGCACCAGCCGCGAGGCGCCGTCGCCGCCGGCCTGCGCGTGCATCCACCAGACCTCGAGCAGCAGCAACAGCGTCATGCCCGCGGCCGTGCCCAGCGCCATCATGCGCGAGCCGAGCACCGCCGCCAGCAGCACCGGCACGCCGAGCAGCGGCGCGTAATTGATGTTGCCCGACTGCAAGACCTGCAGGGTGGAGAACACCAGCGCGTCGACGCCGATGGTCCAGACCCAGAACGGCGCCAGGGTGTCGTTGGCCTGCTCGGGGCGTGCCAGCAGGCGCACGCCGAGCGTGCTGGCGAAATAGGCGCCACAGCCCAGCACCAGCCAGGTCGGCACGGCCTGGCCGAGTGCGAACAGCGTGGTCTGCAAAGCCAGAATGGCCAGCGCGATGGTGACCCGCGCCGTCATGAAGCCGTACCAGACCCGCACCAGCGGCAGGTGGTCGGGATCGGCACCGCCGATGGGCAACGTGGCTTCGGTCAAGCCGTGGGTGGCGCCGGCCGGCGTTGCCGCCAGCTCGCTGCGTGCGTTCATCGGGGTTCTGCTTGCCGCTGGTGTGCGGGGCTGCAGAACGTCTCGCGCCCCTGGTGCACGGCCTCGCTGGCCGGCAGATGCAGGCCACACACACTGCAGCGCACCATCTCGGCGGGCAGGGCGAGGGGCGGCCTGGGCTTGGGTGCCGTGGCCTTGCGCTCTTCGATGTCGGCCTCGCGCCCCCGGCGCCACAGCCACAGGCCGAACAGCACCACCAGCAGAACGACGAGCAGCTTCATCCCGGGCTCCGGCCGATGATCACTTCAAGCACGAAGCGCGAGCCCACATAGGCCAGCAGCAGCAGCCCCGCGCCCATGTACAGCACGCGCACCGCCTTGCGCCCGCGCCAGCCGAAGCGCGCGCGCCCGACCAGCAACACGGCGAACGTGATCCAGGCCAGCACCGAGAACACCGTCTTGTGGCTCCACTTCCAGGACGAGCCGTACAGTTGCTCGCCGAACAGCCAGCCCGCCAGCAGCGTGGCCGACAGCAGCACGAAGCCCGCGCTGACCAGCCGGAAGGTGATGCGCTCCAGCGTCAGCAGCGGAATGCCGCTGAACGAACCCGCGGCCAGCCGCATCTGGTGTTCGGCGCGGGTCATGAGCCAGGCGTGCACCACCGCGGCGGCGAACAGGCCATACGAGGCGATGCCCAGCGCCGAGTGCAGCGGCAGCCAGGGCGAGGCGCTCACGTGCAGCGGGCTGCCTGGAAACACCAGCGCCAGGATCACCGCGGCCGCACCCAG
>JAQGMQ010000697.1 GCA_028292305.1 Rhodoferax sp. | reverse complement strand
GAGCTTTTTGAGCGAAGGCGACAACAACCTCAAGTTCAACGAGGCCACCGGTCAACTGACGGTGACCAAGAGCGGCTCGGCCAAGGTGCCGCAGCCAGCGCGCTTCGTGAAGGCCACCATGGACTCGCTGGCCTTTGCCAAGCCCCTGCCGCTGGTGCCGCAGACGGCCGACTTCGTCTCCACCGTGTGGCCCACCACCATGCAGCGCGCATTGAACGGCGAGATCACGTCCGCGCAGATGATGGGCGAGATCGACAAACACTTCAACACGAAGTAAGGGCAGCGTTCCCGTGACAAACAAGGCCCGCACCAGCATCTTGCCCTACGTGCTGTTGTCGCCGGCGGTGCTGGCCACCGTCATCGTGGTGTTCTACCCGATGGTGCAGGCGGTGATCACGAGCCTCTACAACAACATCCTGTGGAAACCACGCGGGGTGAAGTTCATCGGGCTGGACAACTACATCGCCATCTGGCACGACCCGGTGTTCTGGGCCTCGCTCGGGCGCACCGCGATCTGGATCGGCCTGACCGTGCCGCTGCAGTTGCTGCTGGGTCTGGTGACGGCGCTGCTGCTGAACCAGACCTTCCGCTGGCGCGGCCTGGCGCGCAGCCTGATCCTGATCCCGTGGGCGCTGCCCAGCGTGGTGATCGGCCTGATGTGGTCGTGGATCTACAACCCGCAGGTCGGCCTGTTGAACGACCTGATGCTGCGCCTGGGCCTGCTGCAGACGGCCGTGCCCTGGCTGGCCAACCCCGACACCTCGCTCTACGCGATCATCGCCGCGCTGGTGTGGCAGGGCTTTCCGTTCTTCGCCATCATGATTCTGGCCGGCCTGCAGACGATTCCGCACAGCCTGTACGAGGCCGCCGACATCGACGGCGCCAGCGACTGGCAGCAGTTCTGGCACATCACCATGCCGGCCCTGAAGGCGGTGCTGGTCACGGCGGTGATGCTGCGCATCATCTGGGTCGCGAACTCGATCGACGTGATCTATGTGATGACCGGCGGCGGCCCGGGTTATGCCACCCACACGCTGCCGCTCTACGCGCTGAAGCGCACCTATGCCAGCATGGATTTCGGCTACGGCTCGGCGCTGGCGGTGAGCTTTTCGCTGCTGCTGCTGGGCGCGATCTACGTCTACCTGCGCCGGGCCGGGAAGGGCATCGAATGAGTGTGCAAGCCTACCGGCCGATCCGCCGCATCTTCACGCTGCACCTGCCGATGCTGGCCATCGTGCTGTTCGCCATCGGCCCGTACCTGTGGATGCTGATCACCTCGCTCAAGCCCGAGTCGACGCTGTTCTCGCCCGAGCGTACCATCCTGCCCACGGTGGTCACGCTCGACAACTACATCCGCCTGTTCCAGAAAACCACCTTCCTGAACAACCTGGGCCACAGCCTGATCGTGTCCATCGGCACCATGCTGCTCGGCCTGTCGGTCAGCATCACGGCCGCGTATGCGTTCTCGCGTTTCCGCTTCCCCGGGCGGCGCGTGCTGATGCTGCAGTTCCTGCTGGTCAACATGTTCCCCATCGTGCTGCTGATCATCCCGCTGTTCATCATCATGAAGAGCCTGGGCCTGCTGGACACCCACCTGGGCCTGATCCTGGCGCATTCGACGTTCTCGATTCCGTTCGCCACCTGGATGATGATCAGCTACTTCGACGCCATCCCGCGCAGCCTGGACGAGGCGGCGATGGTCGACGGCTGCACGCCCATCGGCGCCATGGTGCGCGTGGTGCTGCCGCTCACCGTGCCGGGGATCATCGCCACCGGCATCTACATCTTCATCACCTCGTGGAACGAATACCTGTACGCGTCGATCCTCGCGGGGCAGAAGGTGCGCACGCTCACGGTGGCGATCCAGACGCTGGTCGGCGAGTACGAGATCGCCTGGGGGCTGTTGACCTCGGGCGGCGTGATGGGCGCGCTGCCGGTCACGCTGCTGTTCATGCTGATCCAGAAACGACTCGTCGCCGGCATGACGCAGGGTGCGGTCAAAGGCTGATTCCGAACTTCAAAAGGAGAGACATTCCATGAACCCCATCGGCATCATCTCGATGCAATACAACCGGCCCTTCGTTGCGGCCGACTTCCAACAGTTCGACCGCTGGAAGTCAGCCGGTTATGACTTCGCCGAGCTGCTGGTGCCCGAGCCCGGCGAGCTCGACCTGGCCGCCACGCGCCGCGCCCTGGCCGACGCCGGCCTGGGCGTGGTGCTGGCCGCCCGCGTGAACCTGGACCGCAACCTGACCAGCGACGAACCGGCCAAACGCCAGGCCGGTATCGACTACCTGCGCTACTGCGCCGAGACCGCGCAGGCGCTGGGGGCGGCCATCGTCGGCGGGCCGCTGTACGGCAATCCGCTGGTGTTCGCCGGCCGGGCGCCACATGTGGTGCCGGAGCCCTTGCGCCAGTCGCGTGTCGACTGGACGGTGGAGGGCCTGAAGCGCGGCGCCGAAGCCGCGGCCAAGTGCGGCATCCGCTTCGGTGTGGAGCCGCTGAACCGCTTCGAGACCGACGTGCTGAACACCACCCGCCAGGGGGTTGCCCTGATGAAGCTGGTCGACCATGCCAGCGTTGGCCTGGTGCTGGACACCTTCCACATGAACATGGAAGACGACGACATCTGCACCGCGCTGCGCGAGGCTGCGGCCCACATGCTGCACTTCCAGGCCAATGAAAACCACCGCGGCTACCTGGGCACCGGCCACATCGACTGGAACCCGGTGGTGCGCACGCTGGCCGAGATCGGCTACACCGGCACCATCTCGCTCGAGCCCTTCCGCCGGCGCGACGAACGCATTGGCATTCCGTTCGCGCAATGGAAGGCACCGAGCCAGGACGAGCAGGAAGAGTTGACGGCCGCTTGCGGCTTTCTGAAGAACCTGATCACGCTGAACGGAGGCCGGAAATGAGCAGCGCACGGCCGCCCGAAGATGCCCGGCTTCGCACTGCGCAGCACGAAGGAACTCCGAAGAGATACCGTGTAGGCTGGATCGGCTGCGGCCGGCATGCCGAACAGATGTTGTTGCCGCAGTTGGCGCGACACGATGTGGAACTGGTCGCGGTGTGCGACCTCAACGCCGAGACGGCGCAGAAGATCGGCCAGCGTTATGGCGTCGAGCATATCGGCACCGACTACCAGGCGCTGCTCGACGTGCCCGGCCTCGACGTGGTCGGCATGGCGGTGGGCCCGACGCAGCACCGCGACATGTCGATCGCCGCATTGCAGCGCGGCTGCCATGTGTTCATGGAAAAACCATCGGGCGCCAACGTGGCTGACGCCCTGGCCATCCAGGCCGCGGCGGTGCGGGCCGGCAAGACGGTGGGCATCGGCTTCATGAAGCGCTTCGCCACCGCCAACCGCATGGCGCACAACGTGGTGAAGAACGGCGACTTCGGACCCGTGGCCGGCTTCTTCGGCGAATACATGACCGCGCCTACGTACTTCAGCGGCAACGTCGACTACACCGGCTTCTACCTGCACCACTGCGTGCACTACATGGACCTGGTGCGCTACTTCGTGGCGCCGGTGCAAAGCGTCACCGTGTTCAGGAACGAGATCGCACCGGGCAAGCAACTGCTGCACGTGCATTTCGCCTTCGAGGGCGGCGCCATCGGCACGGTGGTGATGGGCACCATCCAGTCGCGTGGCACACCGATGGAGCGGCTGCAGATCATGGGCGACCACCAGCGCGTGGAGGTCAACGGCGTGATCGAGGTCACGCATTTCCGCAACCCGCCGTTCAAGGCCGACGACCTGGCCGCCACCCTGGCCGACGGCGTGGACAACCTGACCTGGAAGCCCAACTTCACCGCGGCTGCCAACGAAGACTTCAAGGGCTACAACGCGCTGTTCAAGGCCTTCTTCGCCGAGCTCGGCGGCGCGGCCACCGACCTGCCGACCATTGCCGACGGGGTGGAAGCCATGCGCGTGATGGCGGCCATGCTCGACGGCATTTCACGCCCGGGTGTCGCCATCCCGGTCGTGCGTTAGGCCGCGATGGCGGACGTCACCCTGCGCCAGGTGCGCAAGAACTATGCGGGCGTGGAGATCATCCACGGCATCGACCTGCACATCGAAAGCGGCGAGTTCGTGGTCTTCGTCGGGCCGTCGGGTTGTGGCAAGAGCACGCTGCTGCGCATGGTGGCCGGGCTGGAGAGCATCTCCGACGGCGACATGTTCATCGGCAAGACCCGCGTCAACGACCTGGCCCCGCGCGACCGCGACATCGCCATGGTGTTCCAGGACTACGCGCTGTATCCGCACAAGACCGTGCGCGACAACATGGGCTTCGGCTTGAAGCTGCGCAAGTTCTCCAACGCCGAGGTCAAGAGCCGCGTCGACAGCGCCGCCGAGACGCTGCAGATCACGCACCTGCTCGACCGCCTGCCCAAGGCCTTGTCGGGCGGGCAGCGCCAGCGCGTGGCCATGGGCCGGGCCATCGTGCGGCAGCCGCAGGTGTTCCTGTTCGACGAGCCTTTGTCCAACCTTGACGCGCTGCTGCGCAACCAGGTGCGGGCCGAGATCAAGAAGCTGCACCGCCGCGTGGGCGAGACCGTGATCTACGTGACACACGACCAGGTCGAGGCCATGACGCTGGCCGACCGCATCGTGGTGCTGCAGGCCGGGCGCATCGTGCAGGTGGGCACGCCGGATGAGATCTACGGCCGGCCGCAGCACCGCTTCGTGGCCGGCTTCACCGGGTCGCCGCCGATGAATTTCCTGCCGGCAACGCTGGCGCAACAAGGCGAGCAGGTGACGCTGCAGATCGGCAACGCCGCTGCGCTGGTGCTGCCGCCGGTGTTGGCCGAACGTTGGCGGGCGCATGTGGGGCGGGGCGTGGAATTCGGCATCCGGCCCGAGAACCTGAGCCTGTCGCGCCAGCATGCCGACTGGCCGGTGATCGAGGCCGAGGTCGAGCTGGTGGAGCTGCTGGGCGCCGAGAACCTGTTGACCCTGAAGCTCGGCGAACATGAGCTCAAGGCGCGGCTGGCGCCCGACGTGCGGCCGGCGGTCGGCACGCGTTTGCCGGTCGCACTGGACCCGGCCCACTTTCACTTGTTCGACCAGGCGACGGGCAACGTGGTCTGAATCGGTGCGCGGCTTTTCGCGCTTGGTGAATGTGCACGTCGAGGCTGGCCCGCCGGTGCGGCGCGCGACAGGTCCCTAGAATCGGCGCCCATGCAAGAACCCCAACCCGCCGTGGCCGCCGGCCCAGCAGCAGATGACTGAATGGTCGGCCGCTGCCTGGACCTTCGTTCCTGTACCGCCCCGCATCGTCTCGGCGATGGCGGTGTTGTACGGGCTGCTGGCGGTGGCCAGCCTCGGCGGCATGCTGGCCACCAAGTCGGGCAACCCGCTGCGCGCGCAGATCAACGCCTGGTGGCTGATCTTCCCCGTGGTCAGCCTGAGCCTGGTGTCGTTTCCCATGGGCCCCGTCCTGCTGGTGCTGCTGATCGCGCTGCTGGCTGTGCGTGAGCTGGCGGCCTTGTGCGCGCTGCCGCGCGAGCGCCGCCGTTTCGTTGGGTGGTGCCTGGGGTTGTTGGCGCTGCAGACCGGGCTGTCGTGGTACCGGCCGGGTCTGGCCGTCGGCGTGTTGGCGGTGCTGTTGCTGCTGCAGTCGGCCTGGTTCCTGGGGCACCGAAGGCCTGGGCCGCTGCTGTTGCAGCTGTTCGCCTTGTTGCTGCTTGCGCTGAGTTTCCTGCCGATGCTGCTTGGCCGCCCGGCATCGACCGACGTCAACCAGGGCTGGTACTTCTATCTGTTCGTGCTGACCGCGCTGAACGACATCGGCCAGTTCATCGCCGGCACGACGCTGGGCCGGCACCGCATCGCCGCGCGCATCAGCCCGCAGAAAACCTGGCAAGGCTTGGCGGGCGGTGTGCTGGTGAGTGTGGCGGTGTCGCTGGCGCTCGGGCTGTATTTGGAGCTGGCGAATGCGGCGCAACTGGTGCTGCTGGCCTTGTTGCTGGCGCCCGGCGGTTTTGCCGGCGACCTGCTGTTTTCGGCGGCCAAGCGCTGGCTGGGCATCAAGGATTTTTCAAACCTGATCCCCGGCCATGGCGGCATGCTGGACCGTGTCGACAGCCTCGTGCTCACCGCGCCTTTGCTGTATCTTGCGCTGGCCGCTTGCCCTCTCTTTTAGCGAACCGAACGAGAACAACAATGACCCTCTTGTCTCCAGCCCCTTGGCAGCCCTTCGAATCCGGGTTCGACAGCTTCGACCAGACGCGCCTGTTCTACCGCGGTTGGCGGCCGGCGCAGGCGGCCGAGGGCAAGCCCCAGGCCTTGGTGTTCCTGCACCGCGGCCATGAACATTCGGGCCGCATCGCGCCGCTGGTGGCGCAGTTCGGTTGCACCGGGCACTGGGCCTTTGCCTGCGATGCGCGCGGCCACGGCCATTCGCCGGGTGCGCGCGGCGATGCGCCGAGCTTCGGGGCCATGGTGCAAGACTTCGAGAGCTTCGTGCGCCACCTGCAGGCGACGTACGGTATCGCCGCCGAAGACATGCTGATCGTGGCCAACAGCGTGGGCGCCGTCATTGCCGCCACCTGGCTGCACGACTACGCGCCGCGGGTGCGCGGCGTGGTCATGGCCGCGGCCGCTTTCGACATCAACCTCTACGTGCCGCTGGCCAAGCCCGCGCTGCGCCTGGGCTTGCGGCTGAACCCGGGGCTCAACATCACGAGCTACATCCGCTCGGGCATGCTGACCCATTCGCGTGAACAGGCGCTGGCCTATGACGCCGATCCGCTGGTCACGCGCAACATCTCGGCGCGGGTGCTGATCGACCTGGCCGACACCGCCGCGCGCGTGGTGGCCGATGCGCAGGCCATCGACACACCCATCCTGATGCTGGTGGCCGACAAGGACTACGTGGTCAAGCCGGGGCCGCAGCGGCTGTTCTTCGACCGTCTGGCTTCGAAGCTGAAGCGTTACCAGGTGATCGACAACTGCCACCACGCGATCTTCTACGAGGCCGCGCCGCAGGCCCGGGCCGCGCTGCAGGCCAGCCAGGCTTTCATCGCCGAATGCTTCGCCCAGCCACTGCCGCCGCTGGCCGTCTACCTGGCTGCCGACACCAGCAGCCCCAGCGCCGCCATGCTGCGCGCGATGCAGCAGGACCAGGCCGGCACCCCGCTGGAAAACGCCTGGTACGGCTTGCAGAAAAACCTGCTCGGCCGGCTTGGCCACCTGAGCGACGGCATGGCCATCGGCCAGGCGCAGGGCTTCGATTCCGGCGCCTCGCTCGACTACGTTTATAAAAACCAGGCCGGCGGGCGCATGGGCATCGGCAAGGGCATCGACCGCGGTTATCTGGA
Organism: Rhodoferax sp.; assembly: GCA_028292305.1. Lineage (GTDB taxonomy): Bacteria > Pseudomonadota > Gammaproteobacteria > Burkholderiales > Burkholderiaceae_C > Rhodoferax_B. Next base: position 736 of record JAQGMQ010000697.1, on the reverse strand, counting down.
CGCGATCGGCTGGCGCGGCATCCGCCAGCGCAAGGCCCAGCTGCAGCAACTGCTGGGCGAGTTGATCGCCAGGCATCCGGCCGACCGGCCGCTGCGCATCCTCGACGTGGCGGCCGGCGGCGGGCGTTATGTGCTCGAGACGCTGAAACGTTTTCAGTCGCGCCACATCGAGGTCACCTTGCGCGACATCGATGCGGCCAACCTGGCACAGGCGCAGCAGCTGGCGATGGATCTGGGCCTGGCGAACCACATCGCGTTCCAGCGGCGCGATGCCTTCGATCCGGCCAGCTACCCCGCCGATGAAGTGCCCTACGACATCGTGGTGGTGTCGGGCCTCTACGAGCTGTTCAGCGACAACGCGCGGGTGCTGGCTTCGCTGGCCGGCATCGCGCGGCAGTTGCGGCCGGGCGGGCATCTGGTCTACACCGGGCAGCCGTGGCATCCGCAATTGTTGCTGATCGCCAAGACGCTGAACAACCACCTGGGCCAGCCTTGGCGCATGCGGCCGCGGCCCCAGGCCGAGATGGATGCGCTGGTGGCCAGCGTCGGCTGCGAGAAACTGGCCAGCGCGATCGGGCTGGCCGGCATCTTCACGGTGTCGGTGGCGCGGCGTGTTGCAACGCGGCCCGAAGCCGGTTTACCAGCGTCCATGCCAGCAGCGCCAGAACCAGCCACAGCAACGCATTGAGCCAGGTGGGTGTGGCCCCGGCCGCAACCAGCACGGCCAGCACGGCAA
>JAQGMQ010000691.1 GCA_028292305.1 Rhodoferax sp. | reverse complement strand
ATGCGTCGACAAGCCAAACAAAACCGGGGACAACCGCGTTGCTTCACCCCCCATCCCACCAACCCGGTCAAGGCACCTCCATCCAACCCCGCCCGCCAAACCCCATCAAGCCTTCGCCATCACCGCATCCGACACCGCCTTCTCCCGAATCCGGTCGTACTCCGGCTTCGGCACCGGCACGGCATTCCGGTTGCCCAGATCCGCCATGGGCACGCGGTAAGTCTCACGCGCCGTCCACGCGGCGATGGCGGCGACAACACACACGGCCAGGGTGATGGAGCCGATCACCAGCGGAATGTTGGTCGCGCCGGGCGGCGCCACGGCCACGAACAGCGCCGGCAGCAACGCGCTGACCAGTGTCCCCAGGTTCTGCGAGATCGCCATGCCCGACACGCGGGTGCGGGTGGGGAACATCTCGGGGTAGAAGCTCGGGAAGATCGCGTTGTAGCCCTGGTAGACCACGCCCCACATCAGCAGCGACATGGTGATGGCCAGCGGCACGTTGTGGATGCTGATCGCATACAGGTAGCCGAACGACAACAGCCCGGAGCCGAGCGCACCGATGATGATCGGCGGGCGGCGGCCGATCTTGTCCGACAGGTTGCCCACGAACGGGATCACCATCACGGCGACGATGTTGCCCAGCACGGGAATCCACAGGTACACGTCCTTCTCGAAGCCGATGCCATAACCCGGCTGCACCGCATAGGCCGCGCCGAAGATGGTGGTGACCACGGGGATCACGTTCATCAGCGAACAGCACATCACGCGCAGCATGTCGCGCCAGTTCTCCTGCACGGCTTGCACCACGGGCGCCTTGGGCACCACACCGGCCTTGCCTTCTTCGGCGAAAGCGGGCGTCTCGTCGACCTCGCGGCGGATGATGTAGCCGGCCACGATGACGATGAAGCTCAGTAGGAACGGAATGCGCCAGCCCCAGGTGTTGAACGCCTCGGTCGGCATGTAGTGCGCCAGTGGCAGGAACACCGCCGCGGCCATGATCTGGCCGGCCTGCACGCCCTGCAAGGTAAAGCTCGAGAAGAAGCCGCGCCGCCCGAACGGTGCGTGTTCCAGGATCATCGAACTCGCGCCCGAGATCTCACCGGCCACGGCAAAGCCCTGGATCAGCCGCAGGATCACCAGCAGCGCCGGCGCCCAAAGGCCCACCTGGTCATACGTCGGCAGCAGGCCCACGGCCACGGTCGAGAAGCCCATCAGGAACATGCAGACGATCAGCACCTGCTTGCGGCCCTTGGTGTCGCCCCAGTGGCCGAGGAAAAACGCGCCGATGGGCCGCGCCACGTAACCCACGCCATACGTGGCGAGCGAGGCGATGATGGCCACGGTCGGATCGGTCTTGGGAAAGAAGATCTGCGGGAAGATCAGCGACGCGGCCGTGGCGTAGATGAAGAAGTCGTAATACTCGAGCGCCGAGCCGATCCAGCCGCTGGCCGTGGCCTTTTTCGACTGGTGGGTGCCGCGCGGTTCGCGGTCGTTGGGATTGGCCATTTGGATAAGTCTCCGTTCTGTGGTGATGCCGGTCTGCGACGGCCAAGTTAGCGCAAGCGACGGGCTTCCGTCAATGCGTAGAGCCAGCGTTCCAGGGTTAACCGGTAGGCGCGCAGAACGCCTTCGCCGCGCTGCAACCCGACCGTTGAAGCACGCGTCTCTGGGTTGGCAGCCGATGTCAATGAAGGGCGACTTGGCCGGATCTCCGGCGCGCCGCGGTGCGACTGTAAGGGCCATGCCGCTCGACAGGCTATGCGTTTGCCGCAACCAGCGGTCACTGAGTGATCGCATGCGTACACTGGACGCACAAAATTCGGGTTACCCCTATGACCAAAGCCGCGCCAGACACGAACCCAGCCGCCATCAACCCCCGCCTGCTCATCGAAGGCCTGGGCAAGGGCCTGCGCGTGATCGAGGCCTTCAGCGACGACCGGCCGCGCCTCACGGCCACCGAGGCCGGCACGCTGGCCGGGCTCACCCGCACGGCCGCACGGCGCTACCTGCTGAGCCTGGTGCACTACGGCTATGCCGCCACCGACGGCAAGTTCTACTGGCTGCTGCCGCGCGTGCTGCGGCTGGGCCAGGCCTACCTGGAAGGTGCCCGCATCCCGCGGATGGTGCAGCCTTATCTGCAGCGCGCCTCGCTGCAATGCGGCGAGACCTTGAACGTGGGCGCGCTCGACGGCCACGAGGTGGTCTACCTGGCCCGCAGCAGCGCACCGCGCATGGTCTCCATCGGCTTCCACCCCGGCGCACGGGTGCCGGCGCATGTGGTGGCGCAGGGCTTCGTGTTGTTGTCAACGCTGGATGACGCCGCGCTCGACACCTGGATCGCCGAACACGACTTCGCCAACTTCACCGGTTCCACGGTGGACGACCCGGCGCTGTTCAAAGAGCACATTCTGGCGGCGCGCAGCATGGGCTACTGGGCCGCCGACCAGTACCTCAACTTCGGCCTGCGCGGCCTGGCCGTCGCCCTGAAGGACCGCAAGGGCCGCTGCCACTACGCGCTGAGCGCCACGGTGCAGCGCGAGGCGTACCCGGGCGACCTGCTGGTGACGAAGCTGCTGCCGGTGTTGCGCGAGGTGGCCGAGACGCTGCGGCCGATTTTATGAACGCGTTTGGCTGCATCATTGCCCCCCTGAAGCCATGAACCTCGACTACACCACCCTTGAAACACTGCGCCGCCAGCATCCTGCCTGGCGCCTGCTGGTGGCCGACTCGGCGCCCCTGGTCGCCAGCTTCTTGCACCGCGCCTTCATCGTGCCCAACGCCCGCGTGTTGCCCCAATCCGATCTCGTCGAAGCCTTGAACGACATCCTGTTCGGCTTGCGCGAGCGCCTGGGCGACAAAGCCTTTCCCAAGCCCGCGCAGGAATACCTGAGCGACTGGGCCGCCAACGACAAGGGCTGGCTGCGCAAGTTCTATCCCAAGGGTTCCGACGAACCGCATTTCGACTTGACGCCCGCCACCGAGCGCGCGCTGGCCTGGTTGGCCAGCCTCTCGGAACGGGCTTTCGTCGGCACCGAGTCGCGTTTGCTGACGCTGTTCGATCTGCTCAAGCAGATGAGCGAGGGCAGCGACACCAATCCCGAAACCCGCCTGGCCGAGCTGCAGCGCCGGCGCGACGAGATCGACGCG
>JAQGMQ010000698.1 GCA_028292305.1 Rhodoferax sp. | reverse complement strand
CCCGGTGGTTGACGCCAGCCTGAAGACCTACGACGGCGTGGAAGCCACCAACCCCGACGGCCTGGTACCGCGGGTGGTGCGCGCGCTGAAGGAGCGCTTCCCCGAGCTGGGCATCATGACCGACGTGGCGCTCGACCCCTACACCAGCCACGGCCAGGACGGCCTGCCCGACGACGACGGCTACATCCTGAACGAAGAAACCATCGAAGTGCTGGTCAAACAGGCCCTGACCCAGGCCGAGGCCGGTGTCGACATCGTGGCGCCCAGCGACATGATGGACGGCCGCATCGGCGCCATCCGCGAAGCGCTCGAGGCCAGGAAGCTGATCCACACCCGCATCATGGCCTACAGCGCCAAGTACGCGAGCGCCTTCTACGGCCCGTTCCGCGACGCCGTGGGTTCGGCCGCCAACCTGGGCAAGAGCAACAAGAAGGTCTACCAGATGGACCCGGGCAACAGCGACGAAGCGCTGCGCGAAGTGGCCATGGACATCGCCGAAGGCGCCGACATGGTGATGGTCAAGCCCGGCATGCCCTACCTGGACATCGTGCGCCGCGTGAAGGACGAATTCCGCGTGCCCACCTTCGCCTACCAGGTCAGCGGCGAATACGCCATGCTCAAGGCTGCCGCGCAAAACGGCTGGCTCGACCACGACCTGGTCATGATGGAAAGCCTGCTGGCCTTCAAGCGTGCCGGTGCCGACGGCGTGCTGACCTATTTCGCGCTCGACGCCGCGCGGCTGCTGCAGGCCCGCTGACCGCCGAGGCGCCCGGACGGCGCCTTCACCCCAAGACTGGCCCAGCTTCATGCGGATCTTCACCCTCAACGGCGCCCAGGTGGTCGAGACCACCGTGTTGCCCAGCGCACCGCCGGCCGCCGGCTTCTTGTGGATCGCCTGCGCGCGCAGCGAATTCAAGGCCCAGCAGCTGCAGATCCAGGCCGCGCTGCAGCAGCTGTGCGGCATGCAGCTGGTCGATCTGCATGTGTCGGACCTGCTCAACGCGCAACTGCCTTCGCACTACGACTACACCTCGCAGTACGACGTGCTGGTGTTCCGCCGGCTGGCCACCGGCCCGGCCGAAATCGAAGCAACGCCCAGCGCATCGACCGCGCCCGCCAAGACCAGCGGCCCACCGGTGCTGCGCCGCGTCAACACCAGCCCCGTGGGCTTCGCGGTGTTCGACCAGGTGCTGCTCACCGTGCACCCCGACGACTGCGCCGTGCGCGACGCGTTCGCCGCAAAACTGCAGCAGGCCGGGGCGCCCGAGATCCGCAACGGCGTGGCGCTGCGCCTGCCGGTGAGCCCGGCCGATCTGATGCTGCGCATGGTGAACCAGATGGTCGACGGCTACCTCGACCTGCGCCGCGAACTCACGCGCCAGATCGACCATTGGCAGACCGAGTTGCTCAACCCGCGCACACGCTTTCACAACTGGTCGACGCTGCTGGACGTGCGCCTGTCGCTGCACGGGCTCGACGAGATCTGCGAGGACCAGCGCGCCGCCCTGCAGGACTGGACGGACGCCATCGAAAGCTGGCCCGCCGCCGCCACGCCCGCCGCCCAGCGCGACCGTGACCTGCTGGCGGTGCGCAGCCGCGACGTGCTGGAACACATCGAACGCGTGGTGCACCACGTGACGCGGCTCGAGCAAAGCGCCGAGACGGCGGTGCAGATGCACTTCAGCGCGCAGGGCAACCGCACCAACGACATCATGCGCACGCTCACCGCGCTGACCGCCATCTTCCTGCCGCTGAACCTGATCGCCGGCATCTTCGGCATGAACTTCGAGTTCGTACCGTTCCTGCACAACAGGCGGGCTTCTGGTGGGCGATGGCGGCGATGCTGTTGATCGCGGGGGCGCTGGGCCTGCTGTTCTGGCGCAAGCAGTACCTGGCGAAGACGCGCTAGGGCGCCCGGCTTCTAGGTACCGAACATCCGGTCGCGTGCGCGCTCGAGGTGCAGCCGCATCGCCGCCGCGGCCGCGTCCGGGTCGCGCGCGCGCAACGCCCGCAGCACCACCTCGTGTTCGGCCTGCACCAGCCGGCGGCGCTCGGCGCTTTTCACCAGCGACAGGTTGCGCATCAGGTTCATGCTGAACAACACCTGCGCCTGCATCGAGACGATCACCGACACGAAAAACTGGTTCTTCGACGCCTTGGCGATGGCGACATGGAAGTCGAAATCTTCCTGCACGCCCAGCGTGTGTTCACTGATGGCCACGTCGAGCTCCAGGAAGCGGCGGTCCAGGTCGGCCAGATCCTGGTCGTCGGCCATGCGCGCGGCCAGCGCGGCGGCGCCGGCTTCGGTGACGATGCGGAATTCGTAGCAGCGCTGGATGTCGGAGATCGTCTCCAGCGGCGTGAAGCGAGGCAGGTCCGGGTCGGGCCGCTTGACGACCACGGTGCCCGAGCCCTGGCGCGTGGCGATGATGCCGTCGGCCCGCAGCCGAGACAGGGCTTCGCGGATGGTGGGGCGCGAGGCTTCGAAGCGGGTGGTCAGCGCCTGTTCGGTGGGCAGCTTGTGGCCCTCGGTGAATTCGCCGTCCACGATCAGGCCCAAGATTTCACTGTAGACGCGATCGACAAGGCCGACCGCTTGGCGGCTGTTCATGGGGCGCTCGCTGAGGCTCACGGCGGAGCTCAAAGGGTGGTCGGGAAGCCCTGATTGTAGGTGCGCAGGGCCTCGGCGGCGGCCTGGATTTCCGCATGTTTGGCGACGGGCGAGGCACTCAGCAAGGGCAGGTGCGGCCCCATGTCGGCCAGTCCCGAAAGCGTGACCGCGTCGTGCAGCACGCGGATCAGCGAGATCGAATCGCGCAGCGTTTCAAGCGGCAGGAAAGCATCGTAGATCGGCTGGGCCGCGGCCTCGTCGCGCGCCTTCAACAGCGCGAACAAGCGCTTGCACGCCGCCGGCGCAATACAGCCCGAGCCGGTGGTGAAGGACGCCAGGCCGAACTTCGCCACATGCACCAGCGTCGGCCGCTCGCCCATGCCGCTCACGATGCGCTGCACGCCGATGCGTTCGATCAGGCGCTGCAGGAAAACATCGTCGGCCGGGTCGTCACGCACGATGGCGTACTTCACCACCAGCACGCGGCCAGCATCCACCAGCCGGCCCAGCGCCTCGATGCCGATGGTCTGCTCGCTCTTGATGTACAGCGTGACCGGCAGGCCGAGGAAGTCGACCACCCGGGCGATGCCCTCTTCCACCCCTTCGGGCGTGGTGAAGCCCTGCATCGGCAGCACCATGGCCGTGCGGTAGCCGCTGCCGCGCAGCAGACGGGCCTGGTCCATCATCTTTCCGAAGTCGGGGCCGATGGCCGGAATGACCCGCGTGGTGTCGGCGGCGCCATCGGCCAGCAAGGCCAGCAGCTCACCGTATTCGTGCACCGACGTGTGGTACAGGTTGGCATTCCCGCCATACAGCAGCGTCCGCAGGCCACCCGACTCGATGTGGCGAATCAGCTTGTGGTTCTCGGCTGCGTCCAGCGACAGATCGGCCCGGCGGGCCAGCGGT